>JABWAJ010000088.1 GCA_013361075.1 Saprospiraceae bacterium
TGGCTTCATTGCCCAGGAACTGCAAACCTTGGTGCCGGAAGTCGTTTCAGACACCGAATGGAGCCGTGGTGAAAACAACAAAATGGTAAGCAAACCGGCTGAAATCCTGGGCGTGTTCTATTCCGACCTCATCCCCGTACTCACCAAAGCCATCCAGGAACAACAAACCCAAATCGAAACCCTGCGCACCGAAAACGCTACCCTGCAGGCAAAAGTCTCCGAACTAGACGCCCTGCGCGCAGAAGTGGCTGAGATTAAGGCGATGTTGCTGGAGAAGAAGTAAGTTTTAAGGGGCAAAGAGCAAAGGGCAAATTGGCAAGTAGGGCAAACTTCGCCAACTTGCCTTTTGCCAACTTGCCAACTTACCCTCCCCATATCCAAAAACAATCATATTTTTGGTGGATCAAAACACTTAATCCACCAACCACGAAAACAAGATGGACAAACCTCGCGCCCTGCTCACTGCATTCCTTTACATCGGGTTCTCCTTTGCCATCCACGCCCAAAGTGCCACACCCAACCAAATTCCCGAACTCGAACAAAAATTAGCGGCCACTACTAATCCTGCTGAAAAAGCGGCTTTGTGCAATGAACTAAGTTATGCCTGGCAGCGAAAAGACCTTGAGAAAGGGGTGCAATACGCCGAAGATGCGCGAACCTTAGCGGAGGCTGCAGGTGAAAAGCGGGAGCTGATGAAAGCCCTCAATTTACTTGGCGATGCCGCCATTCGTCAAAGAAACCTGGAGCAGGCCGGTAAATATTATCAGGAGGCGCTTGAACTGGCGCAAAAGACTGAAAACGCAGAAATGGAAGGCCGCGCCCTGCACAACAAAGGCAAGCTGGCCCAAACAATGGGGCAACCGGAAGAAGCGCTGGTTTTTTACGAACAAGCCTACCAGATTCGGGAGCGCATCAACGACCAACAGGGGCTGTCCTCCACAACACAAAACCTGGGTGTGCTGTACACGGCGCGTGCCGATTATGAAAAATCCATTTTTTACTACCAAAAAGCGCTCCAACTTAAAGAAGCCAGCGGCGATCGGGCCGGAGCAGCAACGGTGCAGGCAAATTTAGCCAATAACTACACCTTTCTGGGGCGTTTTTCCGACGCCGAACTGCTGTTGCGAGCGGCCATAGAAACGAATACTGCGTTGGACAATAAACGCGGATTGGCGCAAGCTTATATGAATCTGAGTACGGTACTCTCCAGACTTGGACAACAACAAGCCGCTATTGAAGCGCTAGTTATAGCTAAAACCTTGTTTTTGGCGCTGGATGACAAAGGCAATGTCATCGGGGTACTGAACAACCTGGGACAAATTTATACCGAACAGGCCCAATACGCAAAAGCTCAGGAAGTGCTGCTGGAAGCGCTGAAAACGGTGGAAGGCGTTCCCGCAAACGGGGAGTTGATGTACCTGATCAACATGGGTCTTGGGCGCATTAAAGGCTATCAGTCTTTGTTTAAAGAAGAGTTGAGTTACTATGCCAAAGCCATCGCCTATGCGGGGAATGACCTCGAGCGGACAACGATGCTTCAGGCCATCGCTGCGGCTCAGATCGGCGACCTGCAATTTGAAAAAGGATTGGCTACTGCCCTGGAAGGTGCCGCTCTTGCGCGCGAAAAGGGCTTCCGGGATCGGGAGGCGGATTGCCTGAATCAGGCAGCCTCTGCTTTGCTGAATTTAAATCGCCTGAAGGAAGCTTTGAAGAATATTGATGCTGCAATAGCATTGGGCAAAAAAACAGGCTACCAGGTTTTTATTCCAGCTGCTTTGGTGACGCGCAGCCGCATTGTTTCCAAAATGAACGGAGACAAGGAAGCAATCCTTGCCAGCGCCATGGCTGCGCTGAAATCTGCTCAAAAATTAGAAAACCCGTTGGAAGAAGTCCACGCCTGGGAAGAATTATCGGAAGCTTACCGCAAACTGAACGAAACCGACAAAGCCCTCGAAGCCCTGAAAAAAGCGCAGTTGTTGCGCGACAGCATTTTTAGCAAACAAGAAATCCGCACCTTAGCCGTCCAGGAAAAAGACTACGAGTTCGACAAAGAGCGCGCCGAACAGGAATTGGAACAGCAACGTGCAGCAGTGGCCGCAGAAGCTGCTTTGACCCGCCAGCGCCAGCAACGCAACGCCTGGATTATTGGTTTGTCGTTGCTGCTCTTCGGCGGCTTCGGCTATTTTCTCTACTGGCGCAACCGCCAGCAAACCCGCGCCCAACTCCGGGAAGCTGAAACCCGACAGCGCATCGCCCGCGACCTCCACGACGATGTGGGCAGCACCCTCAGCAGCATCAGCATCCTGTCGGCAGCCAGTGGCCAAACTTCGCTGGGCGAAAAAGCGCGCCAGGCCATGGAAAGTATGGACGATGTGGTTTGGTCAGTTAACCCCGCCAACGATTCGATGGAAAATGTGCTCCAGCGCATGAAAGAATTTTCGGTGGAACTCTTCGAATCCCAGGGCATTGCCCTGCATTTTCAGGCCGACGAAGCGGTGAAAACCCTGAACCTGCCCATGGAACAACGCAAAGACTTCTACCTGCTGTTCAAAGAAGCGGCCAACAACGCGGCGAAATACAGCGGCGCATCGGAAGTGTGGGTTTTGGTGCAAAGCGACAACGGCGGCCTGCGTTTGGAAGTGCGCGACAACGGGCGGGGCTTCGATCCGGCGACCGTGAAACAGGGCAACGGGTTGTGGAACATGCAACGCCGGGCGGAACGGATGGGCGGGCAGCTGGCGCTGGAGAGCAGGGTAGGGGAAGGAACCCGGATGTTGTTGGCTTTGGTTATGAAATAAACTTATTTGACACAATCCTTGCAAGACAACAACTCATAATGTCCTTCCCGGAAAGGCCTTCGGTAAGTCACCAGCATGATTTCTTCCGGTTTTATATCCGGTTTGCAAAAATGGCGGCCAAAGGCCCTGAATACGCGGCCTCCGGGATAAACCGGCACGTGCAGCTCTTTGTACGCCCAGTCGGTCATATCAATCACTTTGCCTTCTTCGATCAGATTGCCTTCCACGTAGTAAGCCGAAAGCCGCGAATCTGCTTGTTGCAGCGCCTTGCCCCGCAATCCGACAAACATGTGCGAAATGCGTTCTGAGTAAAGGTTAAAGGAAAGATAGGCATCCCATTTGTCAACCAGATTCAGCGCCGGCATCAACCAAACCAGAACAGCAAGAGCGGGGGTCGCCAATTTTAGTCCCGGGTGTTCACCAGGCCACACAAGGAGCCGGTTTTTCTGCCCGTAGCAACTGAGCAGCACCAGACCAATCATGGCCACATTCCAGGGAATAACCACATAATTGCTGTTGCCGCCAAGGGGGCTTAGCCAGGCAATGATCAGCAAATGCGTTGCGATGCCCCCGAATACCGCCAGATTTCTGGTTTTGGGGAACACCAGCCCCAACCCAACCAGAAGCTCAATTACCGCGGCGCTGTAACCCCACTCCGGGTTTTCCAGCAGCCAGTGACCTTCGGGTACCCGAAACAGGCTTTTGAGCAGATAAGGGTGAACAATCTCGATGAAAGACGCGGTAAACTTGTGCAAACCACTCCAGCAATAAATCCCGATCAACAACACTTGTACATAATTGAGGAGCACCGGGCTGTATTGGGCTCTGTTTTTTTC
Organism: Saprospiraceae bacterium; assembly: GCA_013361075.1. GTDB lineage: Bacteria > Bacteroidota > Bacteroidia > Chitinophagales > Saprospiraceae > JABWAJ01. The sequence goes on from JABWAJ010000088.1 coordinate 3,635, forward strand.
TGTTTGTAAATCAGTCAGGGCAAACGGGATCAAAACCAAAAAATAGATAAAAACCCAGGGTTGCAGCCGCATCTGATCAAAAAAGACTAAAAGGGCAACCATACCCAGCAAAATCATCGTAAACAGCGGTTTCAACCGGAGCAGGTTGAGCAGCAGTGCCACCAGCAGCAACCCCACCAGTGCATAATCAACGGGTGCAGGGAGCGGAGAAAGCCCCGGGATCATCGGCGCAAGAGGAAACAGTCGCTGGCCATGCCAAAGCGGTAAAGAAAGCAGGATTCCAATGATGAAAAGGGAACAGACGATTTTTTGAATCAGCGAGATCCGCTGCCAGGCGCTGAGGGTAGATATGGTTAGCATGAGTGCCGTTTTAGCAAGGGCTAAAATTGGCGAATTATGTCGAAGGGGACAATCATTTCAACAGATTTTCAACAGACATCAGGGCATAACTTCTGCAACCGGCAGTTTCAGGTCGAAGTATTGTGCTTCCGCTACATCGCCGGGGTACAGTAATGCCCTGTATTTGTAGGCTTTACCGACAGGCTCCCAATAAGCTTCAATGCTTTGCTCTTTCAAATCAATGAGCCAGAACTCAGGCACGCCACTTTCTGCGTAAAGCACCGATTTGATGTCACGGTCATAAGCAAGGGTACTGTCTGCTATTTCAATAATTAGCAGAGAGTCGGTAGCACGGGGTGTCTTGCCACCATAAAAATCAGCACGATACTTTAGAATGGCAATGTCAGGTTCGGGCTCGGAGTTTTCATTAGTAATAATTGGATTTTGCACGCTGACAATTGCATTGTCACCAAGTGCCAAAGTCAACAATTTATTTAATCGGTTTATAATCGTAATGTGTTTTCCACCAATTGGACTCATTTCAATAATTTCTCCGTTAATCAATTCAATCCCCCGGTCCGGCAGGATGCCAACCTCGGCCATTTTGTGGTAATCGGATACCGTTAACAGTCTTTTTGAAACCTGGAAAGTCATGCCCGGTCATTTTTTACAAAGATAGGGGCGAAATCAATAACTTGCAGCGTTAAAAAAAAAGCATGGCCAAAACGACCAACTGGGGCATCATTGGGCTGGGAAAAATAGCCCATAAATTTGCTCAGGACCTGACTAAGGTGAAAAACGCACACCTGCTGGCAGTAGCCTCGTCCTCTTCGGGCCGCGCCCAGGAATTTGCAAATGCTTATGGAGCTCCCCACGCTTATGGCAGCTATGAAGGCATTCTGGATTGCCCCGATCTGGATGTGGTGTACGTTGCAACGCCACACAATTTGCACCACAGCAATACCCTGCTTTGTTTGCAAAAAGGCATTGCCGTGCTTTGCGAAAAGCCTTTTGCCATCCATGCCGGCCATGCTGCGGAAATGATCGCCATGGCCAGGGCACAGGATACCTTCCTCATGGAAGCCCTTTGGACGCGCTTCCTGCCGGTGACAGAAAAGACTTTGGAGTTGATTGCTTCGGGCGCAATTGGCGAGGTCCTTTCCATCAAAGCTGATTTTGGGTTCAAAGCCGATTTCGAACCCCGGAGCCGGCTGTACGACCCACATCTGGGCGGCGGGGCTTTGCTCGATATCGGCATTTACCCTGCCTTTTTGGCTCAGTTGCTGCTGGGCAAGCCTTCTGTGATCAAAGCTCTGGCCCATATCGGCCCAACTGGTGTGGATGAAGAAACGGGGGTTGTGCTGCAATACGATAGTGGCCAAATGGCCCACCTGCATGCCAGCATCCGGTCCAAAACCAAAACGGAAGCGTTCATTTACGGCGAACACGGCACCATCCACATCCACACCCGCTGGCACGAATCTACCGGGTTGACTTTGTTGAAACCAGACCTTCGGCCTCAGGATTTTTCCTTCCCCATGCAGGGACGCGGCTACCACTATGAAGCACAAGAAGTCATTCACTGCTTAGAGGCAGGCCTCAAAGAAAGTCCGCGGTGGCCACTTGCCTCCACCCAGGCGCTGATGGAATTGCTTGACGCCATTCGACGGGAAGCAGGGATTGTGTATGCAGAAGATGGGGTTTAAGTCAGGTACGATACCCTCTGTCCCCTGAAAAACTGCCAACTGAATCATTAAAACACCGAACATCATGCAATACGAAGCACCCCTGCCAACTGCCAACTGAAAAACTGCCAACTGAAAAACTGTCCCCTGAAAAACTGCCAACTGAATCATTAAAACACCGAACATCGTGCAATACGAAACACCCCTGCCAACTGCCAACTGAAAAACTGCCAACTATTTTAAATCATGAGACATTCCATCATCATAGGATTCATCGCTGCCTTGTTTTTCCTCCCTTTCCTCGGGGGCGCGCACCTCTTTGACTGGGATGAAATCAATTTTGCGGAAGCGGCCCGGGAGATGCTGCGCAGTGGCGAATACCTGCGCGTGTACATCAACTACCTGCCCTTTTGGGAAAAACCACCCTTGTTCCTCTGGTTTCAGGCCATGGCGATGTCGGTTTTTGGGGTTGGCGAATTTGCGGCCAGGTTGCCCAATGCACTTTGCGGCATTGTCACGCTGGTACTGTTGTACAATATTGGCCGGAAGTTGTATGACCACCGCTTCGGACTGATCTGGGCCGGAGTCTACCTGGGGTCGGTACTGCCTTTTTTGTATTTTAAATCCGGCATCATTGACCCACTTTTCAACTTGTTCATTTTTACCGGACTTTACCTTTTTATTCTGTTTTATTGGAAAAAAGAGTGCTATGAAGGCATCGAACTGAAGGCCAACCGCTGGACCTATCTGTTTTTTGGAGGCCTGCTTTTAGGACTGGGTATCCTTACCAAAGGCCCTGTGGCGTACCTGCTGGCAGCACTGACGATGTTTGTGTATTGGGTGTACCAGCGGTTTCGGTTTTATGTCAATGTACCGCAATTCCTGTTTTTTACAATAGCTGCTACCCTGGCTATGCTGGCCTGGTACGGAGTGGAAATCTGGAAAAACGGGCCTGCATTGGTCATCCAGTTCAACGAATACCAATACCGGCTGTTCAGTACACCCGATGCAGGGCACGCCGGATTTCCGGGCTACCATTTTGTTGTGTTGTTGTTCGGGTGTTTTCCCGCGTCCATTTTTCTTGTCCGTGCCCTTTTTTCGATGCCTGAGCCGGAGAAGGCTCACCAGAAGGATTTCCGGAAATGGATGTTGTTTCTGTTTTGGGTGGTACTGATCCTGTTTACCATCGTGAAGTCGAAAATTGTGCATTATTCCTCTATGTGTTATTTCCCGCTTACGTTTTTAGCCGCAACGACAGTTTACAACCTGCTGGAAGGCCGCATGACCCTCAACAAGTGGATGAAAGCAGGCATTGCCTTTATAGGCGGTATCTATGCCCTGTTGCTCATCGCCCTGCCCTGGATCATGATGCACCCGGAGCGGCTCAGCCCCTTGTTCAAGGACCCTTTTGCGCAGGGCAATCTGGAAGCTGAAGTCACCTGGACCGGCTGGGAAATGCTGCCGGGGATCTGGCTGCTCGTTGTGGTGGGGTTGTCGTTGTACTGGATGGGAAAATCGGCCCGATACATTAAGGGATACGCGGTGTTGTTTGGCGGAACAGCCATTTTTGTCATGCTGACCCTGATTTTTTACATCAACCGTGTGGAAAGCTATTCTCAGCGTGCTGCCATCGAATTTTTTGAAAGCAAAGCCGGGCAACGCTGCTATTTAATCACCCACGGCTATAAATCTTATGCACACCTTTTTTACGGCGATGTGCCCCCCGAAGCCAAACCACAAATAGAAGACCCTTACCAATGGAAAGAATTCCTCCTGCATGGTGCCGTTGACCGCCCGGTGTATGTGGTGACGAAAGTTCATAAAGCAGCCGAGTTGATTGCTTCGGCGCCGGAATTGAAAGAAATTGGCCGTAAAAACGGTTTTGTATTTTATGAACGCGCAGTACCCGTGTCCCCAAATTCGGAGTAATCGAACAAGCAACAGCACATGATCAAAGGAACGGCACTACACGAAATCCTGAACCTGCCGCCTTATTGGGCAAAAATTGGCGCAGTGCCCGACAATGGCATGCAGGTGACCCGGCATGCTTATGGCCGCCATCCCCGGCAATACTTCCTGCGTGCTGTCCCTCCCGCAAACGGGCCTGACGCACCCCGGCATGCAGTAGTGTTTTTTCACGGTGGCGCGTGGCGCTTTGGCACACCGGAACAGTTCATTGGATACGCAAAATTTTTTACGGGGTTGGGCTATACCACGTTTTTGCCCTCCTACAGGCGCATTCCTGCCCACCACTTTGGTCATCTGCACGAAGACCTCGTAGCCTTGCTTGGCCATATTGGGGAGCTGACCAACCTGGCTGGAAGCTGGCCCGGCCTCATTGCAGGGGGCATGTCGGCGGGCGGGCATATGGCTGCAATTCTTGCACAAGATTCCTCAGTATGGCGATTGGCGGGGTTGTCCCAAAGTCCCATTGCCGGCCTGATTGCCTGTGGCGCGCCCCTTGATCTCGATAAACTGTCGAATAGCCCCGTATTGCTGCGTCTGGCAGGGCGGCGTGGCAGTGCCCGATACCAGCAGGCCAACCCGGCGTGGCAGGCGCAGCAGGCAGCAACCATACCCCCGGTATTGTGCATACATGGCACCGCCGACGGTCTGGTTCCGGTGGATTGCGCCCATTCTTTTGCACGCTTTGTCAAAGAAAAACCCAACGCCAACCTGACGTTCCACCTGATCAATGGCGGCACCCACTTAGATGCCGGGCGCTGGGTTTTCCGGGAAGATGCGGAAAGGGCACAATTGGTGCGCTGGCTGCGGGAGTTGGGGTGATTACACACCAGCCAACCGGTACAACTTCAGCTCCCGATTTATATTTTAAAATACTTATCTTCCTCCTGCTGTACTGTTTCCTCCTTTGGTGCTGCTTCCGTCTGCTCGGCCGCTTTGGGCAGCTCTGGTTGTTCCAGCCCACGAACGGAGATACTTGCGCTTGCTTCAGGGGTTTCTTCTTCAGGCGTTTCCCGGATCAATGGAACCATGGCAGGCTCAAAATGCGCGATCAATTTGTGCAATGTCGTGTCGGCGCTTTCACTGGTTGCGTCCTGTCCGGAAGCAAATCCCTCCAGTACGTCTTTTGCTAAGTGTTGCCCCAACTGGTAATAAGCCTCCCACTGCACTTCATCAAAAAACTGATCGGAAGTGGGTTCGTGTGGGAAAGCGGGGTGGTAGATTTTGTATTTGTACACCGGATACCGGAGGTTCTCTTTTTCCGGTTTAGGTGATTTAGTTTTAAAAAATTGCATCAACTGATTCAGCATGCCCGGGGCTTTTTCTTCTTTCGGCGGAGCGATATTGGGTTTTCCCTCGGGTGCCGTGACGGAAGATTTCACATAAACAAGGGTGCCTATCCTCAGTTTTTCCATGCCGGTTTTATCGGGATTTTCAGCGTTGTACCTTGCCAGGGCTTCCTTTTCGGCCAACTCGAGGATTTTTTGATCCGGCTCGGGTTCATTTTTGATATAGACCTCAAATGGAACCCCGCCCGGGGTCAGGTTGTGGTTATAGTTGACGAGCACTTCTTTTTTGCCGGGTTTTTGGGTTACACTGCTGGTGTCTATGGTAAATTCTTCCCATATTTTATAAAGTGCAGCTATGGCAAATCGCTTTCGGGAATAGCCATGAGAGGCTTTTGGGCGAATGATGTCTTCAGGGTCGTGCCCGTCATAAAAACTGATTTCTATGCCTAATTCGTTGCGCGACCGGATGGTCAGGTTTTCGAGGTCTGCAAATTCATAATTCCCATCCTCGCCTGCGTCAATGGCAATGATGAGCTTGCATTTGCGGCGCAGCAACTCATAAACAGCTAAGTTTTCAATATGCCCTCCATCGGAGATATTGAGCATTTTTTTGTCGGTTCCGATTTGCGAAAGCAGTTCATAAAAGAAATAGGGGGGCCACCAGATGAACGAAATGCCTTTTAGACCTTTCATTGGATTCCAGGTCCAATAACCCAGCCGGGCATTAAAAAGCGCTAAAAAAACACTGCGCAGTTTATTGGAGTAAATGCCCATACCAGGGTTGAGAGCAGCCGCAGAAATGGTAGTAGCCGCAGGCAAGGTCATTGAGCTGTAGCCCTTGTGTACGCGGGTTTCCACATAACCGGTCAGTTTGGCACCACAGTAGAGCGGCGACAACAGGAAATAATCATTGGTTTTGGTACCCTGGAATTTGGGGTCGTTTGACGCCTGAAGGTTCAAGCAGGTATTGATCAGTGGATAGGGGTTGAGGTAATCCTCGGGTTTTGTGGTTTTTTCCCGGTTGGCAAAGAAGTCGGCAAGCAGTATGTTTTGATGCGTCCGGCTTCCCGCAAATTTCAAAAAAGCTTCGGAAAGCTGCCCCCGGTAGAACCGGTGAAAACTGCTGGCATTGGGATTGACCAAAAAGCCAAGAAGAAGGGCAACAACGCCAATGCCAAGATACGTCAAAATGCTCCGGCCCTGCTCGGTGTACTGAATGCCCAAAGCAGCAACGGCAGCTGCCAATATAGCAGCAATCATCAAGAAAAGAAAAATGGTCTCAATCCGGTGAAACCACAGCGAAATATTCAGGCCATAAATTTCTGCCCGGTTCAGGATGTAATGAACGGCTAAAATGGCGGAAAACGTCACCAGGCTTGCCGTGAGCACGGTAGCGGCGTACCAGGAAAACAATTCAGTATCCATCTCCACAAAAGCCGAAACCAGGCCATAAAGGCTGTACACAATGGCAACGATCACGGCAGGGCTGAGCAAACTCATGATCAGACTGCTCAGATAGCCTACGATGAGGACAAAGCGGTTAAAGGTTTTGATCATGCCCTTTCCGGGAATCAGGTATTCCCCCCTCGACCGCAGGTGGTCAATGTGCTCGTCTGAAAAGAGGTGTTTGTAATAGTCATCTGCTCCGGCGGCTTCGTTTTTTTGCGGAGCGCTGCTCAGGCCCTTGAGGGTGGCGTGTACGTATGCGCCGGTATAGCCGCCACCAGAAACCGTTGACAGGTAATCGGCCAGCTTTAAGAGGCCCAGGCCATTAAGGGTATGCAAAAAACCCATGTTGATGGTCGCAGAACGGATCCCCCCGCCCGACATGGCTATCCCAAACCGGGTTTTATCAAAATCGGCAGCGGCAGCTTCTCCAAAAAGTACCTTTCTCCTCTTTTTTAAGAGATTGCTTTCCTCTTGGATAACCTCACTGCAATCCGGATTTTTTTGTTCTTTACTCATGGAGAAGGAGTTTTAACTATTTTGAATAAACCGGTAGGATTGGGTAAATATAATGCATTTCGTTGTTATTGATAAAGCAAAAGGCTTGCCAACCGGGCAAGCCTTTTGCAAAATTATGATGAGGATGGTTTGAAATCAGTCCACATTGTCATGTAAAAACGAATTGCCTTCTCGCAATTCCGGGTCATCGTCATCCGAAATGGTCCACTTCGATAACGCAGGCTCAGCAGAATTGGGCACATCATCGAGGTTGACCCCCCGGCGCATGTAAGCCGGCTCGCTTTCCAGATCGTTGATGGTTTGCGGATTGCTCAGTTTTACAACATTGCTGCGCAGGCGTTCGCGACGCATGTTTTCGCGTTCCTGCAGGCGGCGCTGCTCCTCTTCTGCCCGCTGTTGATCGCGGTAATCAGGCCGGGCTACCGGTTCATCGTAGTTGTAACGGCTACGTTGGTGAATGGAAGACCGGATGTTGTCGAACTCGAATGTCGTTGAATGGTCATTCGGGTTGGAGTCGTCTGCGCTAATATCTGAAAGTTTCGTTTTTTTTTGTAAAAAACTCTGGCGTTCGGCATCGTCGTCAAGAGACACCACAATTCGTTCGCTGCCGGTTGTCGTTTTGACGCTGGGCTTGATGTGGCGTTGCTCGAAGCCGGTGGCAATGATCGTAACGCTGATTTTTTCACCCAGCCTTTCATCGAAGCAGTTCCCCCAGATCAGGTCGGTGCCGTTGCCGGCTTCTTCCTGAACGAATTCTGTGATTTCGAAGATTTCATCCATCGTCACTTCTTTTGTGCCCGAAGTGATGTTGAGCAGGATGTGTTTGGCGCCTTCGATGTTGTTTTCTTCCAGCAAGGGCGAGTGCAGGGCTTCATCTACCGCACGTTTGGCCCGGTTTTCACCTTCTGCCGTTGCTGTACCCATGATGGCCACTCCACTGTCGCGCATGACCGTATTCACGTCTTCAAAGTCAACGTTTACATAGCCAGGCACCGTAATGATCTCGGCAATACCCTTGGCCGCCGTGGTCAGGATATTGTCTGCCTGCGAAAAAGCATCAGACAGAGAAAGGTTGCCGTAGATGAGGCGCAGCTTGTCGTTGGAAATGACGATCAGGGTGTCCACATATTTTTTCAATTCGCTCAAGCCTTCGCCACCCTGTTGTTGCCTGCGACGACCTTCGAACCCAAACGGCAGCGTGATGATGCCCACTGTCAGGATGCCCATTTCTTTTGCCGTTTTGGCAATGATTGGTGCAGCGCCCGTGCCGGTACCACCGCCCATGCCGGCAGTGATGAACAACATTTTGCAGTTGTTTTCCAAATAGCGGCGGAGCTCCTCAATGGATTCCTCACAGGCTAATTTGCCAATATTTGGCTTGGAACCTGCGCCCCGGCCTTCAGTAAGCATTGGGCCCAATGAAATTTTCGTGGGCACCGGGCTGGTGTCCATGGCTTGCGCATCGGTGTTGCAAATGGCAAAGTCAACGCCGATAATTCCCTGGTTGTACATGTGGTTGACTGCATTGCTGCCGCCGCCGCCTACGCCCAGTACCTTGATGATGGGGCTTTCGCTCCCTGGCAAATCGAATAACATAATGTTTCTTTTTTGGTGCGTTCGCCGGGTGGTTTTCTCGTTCACAGGTTGCTTTTAGTATCAGTAAGCGCCCGACGCTCGTAAAGATAGAAATTGACTTTTAATTTTATTCCTGATGTTTACTTTATAGATATTAGATGTCAGATTTAAGATATTAGACGGCTTTGTCTAAAATCTACTGTCTAAAATCTACTGTCTAAAAGTTCGCATCTGGTTCTGCTTCAAACCACTCTTTCGTTTTCCGGAAGATTTGGTCAAACCAGCTGCCATTGTTGCTGTTGTTGTTGTCGTCCTGCGTTTCGACCTCTTTTTTCGGTGTTTCGACTTCCGATTTCACCCGACCTTGTTCCACGTCTTCAATACCTTTCAGCAACAAGCCGATCCCGGTTGCATACATAGGGCTGCCCAATTGCTCGTAGTAGCCGTGTGCCAGGTTTTCTACCGGCATGCCAATGCGCGCCGCAAATCCTGTATGAAATTCTGCTAATTTGTCAATGTGTCGCAGTAATGCACCGCCACCGGTAAGTACGATGCCGCCAATGAGCTTGCGCTCGTAGCCCGATTTGCGGATTTCCCAAACGACGTAGTCGAGAATTTCCTCCATACGCGCCTGGATGATGCGTGCCAGGTTTTTTTCTGAAATTTCTTTGGCGTCGCGTCCTTTCAACCCCGGGATCGTAATGATGCGGTTGTCGAATACTTCGTCGGCCAAAGCAGAACCAAAGCGCACTTTCATTTTTTCTGCCTGCTGGATCATTACCGTACAGCCTTCTTTGATATCCTTGGTAATGGCATTGCCGCCAAAAGGAATCACAGCTGTGTGCCGGATGATGCCGTCCTGGAAAATGGTAATATCGGTGGTGCCCCCGCCAATGTCCACCAGGGCTACGCCGGCTTCTCTTTCTTCGTCGCTCAATACCGCAGCAGCCGAAGCAATCGGCTCCAGCGTCATGTTGGCGGCTTTTAGTCCGGCGCGCTCCACACAACGGTAAAGGTTATTGGAAGCAGCTATCTGCCCGGTGATGATGTGGAAATTCGCTTCGAGGCGGATACCCGACATGCCAATGGGGTCGAGGATGCCCTGCTCGTTATCCACCGTATATTCCTGGGGAATGACGTGCAGGATTTTATCGCCCGGAGGCAAAACCAGCTTGTACATGTCGCTGATCAGTTTGTCAATGTCGCGACGGCTGATCTCTAAGTGGTCGTTGTCGCGCGTCAGGATACCCCGGTGCTGGAGGCTCTTGATGTGTTGCCCGGCAATGCCTACGTGCACAATTTTGAAATCTATGCCCGAGTGGCGCTTGGCAACGTCTGTCGCTTCGGAAATGGCGTTTACGGTTTTTTCAATGTTTGAAACTACCCCGCGCAATACGCCTTCCGAGTCCACTTTGCCAAAGCCGAGAACTTCCAGTTTGCCATGTTCGTCTTTGCGGCCAACCAATGCGCAAACTTTCGTGGTGCCAATGTCCAGCGCAACAACGATGTCCGATTTGT
>JABWAJ010000678.1 GCA_013361075.1 Saprospiraceae bacterium
GTCGCTTGTTGACTTTGAGGTGGAATAGGTGATCATGGGTGCAAGATTAAAGGATGAAGTTGTCAAGATAAAAATTGAATGGGGATAAAGTATAGCAAAGTTAAGGCATAAAAACAAAACAGCCGCCATGCAAACGAGCACATGGCAGCTGTTGTGGAATCAAAGTTGGGTGTTAAATCAATGGGCGATGACAACGTGTTCTACCGTTTGGCGGCCATCCTGATAAATGATCTGGATGGCATACATGCCGGCGATGAAGGTTGAGCTGTCAATTTTCAGGTGTTGTTCCGGATTGTTTTGTTCGAATATGGTTTTGCCGAGAGGATTCAATATCCGGACAGATTTCGGATTCGCATCTATCGGAAAAACAACATTAATTTCCATGCCTGCAGGATTAGGGTACACTTGAACTGAAGCAGGCGTTGTTTCCGTGAGGAGCATTTGATTCTCCGGCAAAGAAAACTCACTGCTTAGCCCATAGCAACCCCGGAAACATTCGGGCGAACTCCATGCCAGCTCACTACCGCAGAAAGATGCAATGCGGTAACTGAAGCATGTATTTTCCAGGCTACCCAAAAACAGGAAGGTATTGCTTGTTGTAAAGGTGTAAACTTGGGGCAGGCTTTGTGATTCACAACAACCAGGATCATTAAAGGTTAATTCGAGCGTGTATTGTGTGGCGCCTGATACCGGATCCCAGACCGCAATCAATCCGAAGAAAGGATTGCAAATGATCCTCAGGTTTTTTGGCACAGAACATATTTCATCTACCAGATTACAATCGAGCAGGCCGCAAAGTTCGCATTCTATGCCGTCCCGCGCCCCGGTTCTTTCAGTAGGTTCTGTGAAATTCTGAATCGTACCTTCCACAAATTGACCAAAGCAAAATGTTCCGCAGGCAGTTGTCACCTTGTGTACAATAAAGTAGTACCGGCCATAAACACCCTGCGTGAATAGCGCGATGGGGCCCGAACCGGTAGTTGTTGCCGAAAATTCAAGCGTGTAAGGTCCGGTGTTCCAGTTGTAACTTGAATAAATTTTCCATTCGTGGGCGGTATTGGCACCATAAGAGTTGAAATCCATGACGTTGAGGGAAAAACCTGTACCATCCCCCGGATTATCAATTAATTCTTCCTTAAAAGTCGGATCCAGAAATTGATCACAGCAAACAACCGTAAAGGTCTTTCTGGTCTCTACCCACGGAACGCAATTTGGAATATTGGCAATAGCAAGCTGAATTTCGTATTCAAATCCCGGTTCAAAAGCCGGGAGATTATGCGATTCAAAAGCCTGACTCAGATTCAATATTCCAATAGAATTACCCATTGTCCAACCATACTCTGCATGCGCGTCAAAAGGAACATTAGGGGCACTGCCAGCTGGTCTTTTTCTGGAATTGATGTAGAAACGATCGTAATTCGAGGAAGCTGTTCCATCCAGGTAAACATTTTCGCCAAAGCAAAATACATCTTTTACAACGCCGTTTTGGTCCTCCAAAGTAAATGAGGCATGCCCGTTATTACTGAAATCAGGCACAGGCAGGCGGGTTTCCCGCTCGATGCTGCAAAGGGTACTAATATGACGAATATAATAGTGCCGGCTCAAATCCAGCCAGCTGAATGTAGCACTCAAACCGCCGGTGATGGTGCTGATTAGGGTGCCCGCGTCTGTTGCACCCTCTACGTTTGTTGCCCATAATTCCCAGCGATTGCCAATAACGTTAGGATCAGAGGCCTGCGTTGTCACCGACCAGTTGCCGTTGCAGTTGGCTGTTGCCGTAAAACCCGTGCCACCAGGTGTGGTGAATCCACCGCCTGCAATAAAAACGCCTGAGTCAAAAATGCCGTCTGACACATCAGCTATGGCCATGGTGATGTGATAAGTAGCGCATGGGGTCAATCCGTTTTTCCTGGCCTGTAGTCTAACCGTTCGGCCATCGTATTCAATACTGGCGCCCCCGCAATTGTCTACAAAGTACTCAGGATTAACCGCCCCCTGGCCTGTAGATTGACAAAGGAAGGTATCTCCGTTGTTCACATTTTTAATAGAGACCGGAACATTTACGCCTGGAATCAGGGCAATATTCTGATTTCCGTTGATACCCGGTCCGGATATAAAAAAAGCAAAAATGTCATTATAATCATTATTCACATATTCATGGTATTCTTCGGAGCCAAATACATAATTGAAGGTGAGCGTAGTTCCTGTAGTATTTACGTCAAATTCAATCACCGTAGCATCCATGGTTGTGCCTTCATTTAACCCATCAAGCAATGCGTTTCCGGGCACGTTGTTGATGGTTGATTGGTTGGAACTGTTGTTGGGCCCGGCTGCCTGGGCCGCACTTCCGGAAGTAAGTAAAATACCACTGGCGATACTAATATTGCCCTGACCTGTATTACCATTGGTAAACTGCCCGAAAGAACCCGGTGCCGCTGTTACGCTGACGTTGCTGATCATCACATTGGGGCCGGCAAGGGTTTGTACCAGGTCTTCAGGAGTTATGTTGGTATTGATGACAACCTGAGCTTGTGCCAACACAAAAAAAATCATACTGAGCACAAAAGAAAGAGATAGCTTTT
>JABWAJ010000679.1 GCA_013361075.1 Saprospiraceae bacterium
ATTTACTGGAAGCTTACAGTGGCGTGCGTAAAGGTGATGCATTGCCCTTGGTAATCAAATTGGAGAAACTACTTAGCCTGCAACAGGTTAATCAGGTGATGGCCCATTTGCAGGCCATGTTTAAATCTCTGCCATATTTTTTGCACGAAAAGTATCCGGAGAAATTTTTTCACGCAGCCATTCATTTATTGTTCACTTATATGGGGGTCACCGTCCAAAGCGAGGTTTGTACGAGTGACGGAAGGGTTGATGCATTGGTAGAAACGGCTACACATATTTACATTTTTGAGTTCAAATTGGACGAGAGTGCAGATGCCGCTCTGGCACAAATCCGCGAAAAAAAATATTACCAGGCTTTCTGGTTAAAAGGCAAGCCTGTAATGGGCGTTGGCGTTAATTTTTCCAGCCAGAGTAAAAATATTGAGGGTTGGTCGGTTGCGGAAATGTTATAAAAGCCCCTAAATTTTATCCTATAATTTATATTATGTTAAATAAAAGAAAATGAAATGAAGAAAAGCCAATCAGAAACCCCGGTTGGCTTTTCAACACAGATTGAGCGCTTGTTATCGCGCTACATAGAGCACTTCTTTTACTGCTCTCATGATCTTTGCAGGATTTGGAAGGTACGCCTCAACGTATGCTGCAGCGTATGGCAAAGATGTATCCGCTGCATTTACACGTGTAACCGGTGCATCCAGGTAATCAAACGCGTATTTCTGCACTTCGTAAGCAATTTCAGCAGAAACGCCTGCAAACGGCCATGATTCGTCAATAACGACCAATCGGTTTGTTTTTTTGACCGACTGTACGATCGTGTGATGATCCAGCGGACGAATGGTACGCAGGTCGATCACCTCTGCGGAAATACCTTCTTTTACCAGTTCTTCAGCTGCTTTCAGCGTCGGTAGCATCATTTTGTTGAACGAAACCAGTGTAACATCGGAACCCTCACGGCGTACAGCAGCCTTACCAATTGGTACAAGGTACTCACCATCAGGCACTTCTCCTTCAAACCCGTACAAAAGCTCCGATTCCATCATACAGATTGGATCATCGTCACGGATCGCTGATTTCAGCAAACCTTTGGCATCGGCCGGGTCAACACAGGAAATGACCTTCAAGCCGGGGGTATTAGCCAGCCAGCTTTCGAACATTTGGGAATGTTGTTGAGCCAGCTGCCCAGCTGAACCAGACGGTCCGCGAAAAACAATCGGACAACTGAACTGGCCGGCGGATTGGGACAGCGTTTTTGCAGCATTGTTTACAATTTGGTCAAAAGCCAATACCGCAAAGTTCCAGGTCATGAACTCGATGATTGGACGAAGTCCATTCATGGCCGCACCAACTCCGATGCCGGCGAACCCAAGTTCCGCAATTGGTGTGTCAATGACCCGTCTGGCGCCAAACTCATCCAGCATGCCTTTGCTGACTTTGTAAGCCCCGTTGTATTCTGCTACCTCCTCTCCCATCAGGAACACACGGTCATCCCGTCTCATCTCTTCTGACATTGCTTCGCGCAAAGCGTCGCGTAGTGCTATTTTTCTGCTCATGCTTAGAATAAGTTCTGTGGATAATGCGCAAAATTAGCAACAGTTTAGATTTTTTATACTTAAAGAACAACTTGAGCTGTCTTTCCTGACAAACTACTCCCCTACTCTACTCAATTTTGTCACTTTTTTGACACGATACAAAAATTGAGCTTATCTTTGCACCAAATTTTGTTTGCCGGTATAATAAGCTTATTCATAAAAGCGTTCAACCGGAGATTTGTATCATTCAATCAATTGAATCCTTTAATTAAACTCCCATGAAAAGAGTAAAATCTTTGGCCCTTCTCGCTGTAACTATCCTAGCTTTCGGATCGTTGACTTCCTGCAATCGCGGCTATGGCTGCCCAAGCAATTTTTCTGTGAACGAAACTACCATTAAAGTTGTTCAGCAATCTGTTCAGATTGTATTAGGAAAATAATAGTAATGATCAACTGGTTGGTTTTAGACCGGGAACAACAGCTCGATGAAATTGTCGCGCAGTCTGTAGATGTTCCCTGTGTTATCTTTAAGCACAGCACCCGCTGTTCCATCAGCAGTGCTGCTAAGTATCGCCTTGAGGAACAATGGGATTTTCCTGTTGAAAGCATAAGGCCTTATTTCCTGGATTTGCTGGCTCATCGAAGTGTTTCCAATAAAATTGCCGAGCGCTTCAGTGTTTACCACGAGTCGCCTCAGCTCCTGCTGATCAAAAATGGCGAATGCATTTGCGATGCTTCTCATTTGGACATCAACGTTGAGGAGTTGAAGGAATGTTTGCCGGAGTTGGTTTAAGTTACATGCTCACTGACATGGATAATGCCCTTGTTGAAACACAGGATGGTTCACATACCTTGTTGTCTGGCGTTTTCGGCGTGAGCTACCATTCCCGTTATGGTGCTGTTCAGGAATCCAGGCACGTATTCATTCAGGCTGGTCTGCATTGGAAGGCACTGCAATCTAAAGAGATCCGGATTCTGGAAATTGGATTGGGTACCGGGTTGAACGCATACCTCACACTGCTGGAAGCCCGGCGTCTTGATCTGGCGATTCA
>JABWAJ010000680.1 GCA_013361075.1 Saprospiraceae bacterium
AAGCAACCTGCTCATAAATTTCACCAATCAATGGCTCATACAATTCTTTCAATTGCATATAATCGCCTTCTTCTTCTTCTTCAAGGTATTTGGCCAATTCATCCGCCTCCTGAATAGCCTGCGCCAGATCTTCCAGCTGGTCGATGTATTTTTGATTCAATTCGTACATAACCGACAGCTTTTATGAATAATCCAATTACCCCGTAGGGCTAAGAAAGGCGAACCTGATAGTGCAAATCAAGGCACTACCAGGTTCACGTATATAAAAAATAAAGTATAGCCAAAAAAATGATGCTGCAAAGATATATCGAAATCCGGGAAGTCGTACCTGCGAGCCCTTGATTTTTTGATCAATAATTCATGGTTTCATTATCTCAAACCAGGAAATTCAGTGAATTCAGGGGCTTCACCTGGTTTAATTCACCTTGCCAATCCAGCTAAACCCTCACTACTACCCCATGTTGATGCAGGTAATGTTTCAACTCGCCGATACCGATTTCTCCAAAGTGGAAAATGCTGGCGGCCAACCCGGCGTCTGCTTTGCCTTCTGTAAACACCTCCAGGAAGTGCCCCATAGTGCCTGCTCCGCCAGAGGCAATAATGGGAATGGAGACACTATCGGCTAATTGGGCAAGGGCCTTGCAGGCAAAACCCGTTTTTGCACCGTCGTGGTTCATGGAAGTGAACAGGATTTCCCCGACGCCCCGGGCTTCACTTTCTTTTGCCCAATCGAACAACAGGTATTCGGTTGCTATCCGGCCTCCGTTGAGGTGAACCACCCAGTCATTGCCTACCTGCCGGGCATCTATGGCGAGCACGACAAACTGGCTTCCGAAGGCTTTCACCAAATCTTCCAGCAATTCCGGACGGCGAACAGCGGCAGAATTGACAGAAATTTTATCGGCTCCTGCTTCCAACAAGACACCAGCATCTGCAACTGAGCTGATTCCGCCACCGATGGTGAATGGGATGCTGAGGTTTTTTGCCACCTTTCGGGCCAGTGCAGCCAGGGTTTTTCGGTTTTCGTGGGTGGCCGTAATGTCCAGAAAAACGAGTTCATCTGCGCCTGCTTCGCTATAGCGCTGGCCCAACTCTACAGGGTCGCCCGCATCGCGGAGGTTGACGAAGTTGATGCCTTTAACGGTTCGGCCATCCTTGATGTCTAAGCAGGGAATGATGCGTTTTGACAACATGTTCAGCTATTGATTGGCGTACTTTTCAAAGAAACACCCTGAAAATTTTAAAAATATGCAGCTTAGGCGCCTGAAGGAGCATTCAGAAATTTCTGAATGTGGATGAAATGATCCACGCCTTGAGCATCCAGCACGCCGACTAAACGTTCGCCTTCGTACACTGGCAAAATAGGATGCGTTTCTTTTTGAAGCAGGTTGACCGCTTTTTTCAAATCATCAGTTGGCCACAATGCTTCCGGTGCAGCGTACATCAGGTCGGCAATCCGAAGCCTGGTTGCATCCGCACGGGCAACTCCATTCAGGGTGTTTTGCTCTGAAAGCACCCCTTTAAGGTTTTGCCATTCGTCAAAAACAAGGAAATTCCGCTCCGGCCCGCGTTTGATGCACTCAAGGGCAAGGGCAAGCGAGTCGTCTTCGTACAGTTTGGTGAACAAGCCGCGGTAGACGTCGCCAACTTTAAAGCGTTCGAGGAAATTTTCGTCGCGAATGGTACGGTACTCCCATCCGGCTGAAAAGAACACAAAAATACCGATGAGCAGGGTTGCCCAATTGACCGTACCGTCGGTAAAAAAAGTATAGCCAATAAATGCCACGACACTGGCTTGTCCGACGAAAACGGCAATGCGTGTGGCCTGAAGGCGCTTAAGCACAATAGACAACAGTGCGCGGAGAATGCGCCCGCCGTCCATTGGGAAAATGGGCAACAGGTTGAATGCGCCAACGAACAAATTGATCATGACCATAAAAAACAGGAAACGCTCTGTGGCAGAAGCCTGAAAGTCGAGAAAAACATTACTCCGTTCCGGGTGGAGCAATGCGTACACCAATTCACCGAGGCCATAGGGTTGCAGGAACAACAGGATGGGTAAAAAAATCAACGCGAGCACAAAATTGACCAATGGCCCGGCCAACGCAACCCAAAGTTCCTGCAATGGTTTTTCGGGAAGGCGATCCAGGACGGCCAGCCCGCCAATGGGTAACAATAAGATATTGCGTGTGCGAATCCCATATCGCCGGGCTGTAAGGGCATGGCCCAATTCATGAAGAATAACACAAATGAACAATGCCGCAACCAATGCTCCCGTTCGGGCCAGCAGCTTCCAGTTCCATTCCTCCAATCCTGACTGGCTCACATAAACCACCCAAAGCAGGAGCAATGCAAACGTCCAGTGGATTTTAATCGGAATGCCAAACAGGGTTGCAATTTTAAAAGCGCTATTCATGCCTCGGGTTTTGTTTGTTAATTGATTATTGGCCCCCCACACTCACACCCACACCCACACCCACACTCACACTCACACTCACACTCACTCCACCATTACCTTTGTTTCCAAATCCCAATTCGCGCGAAGCGGCTCTAATTTGGCTTTAAAAATTGGTTCC
>JABWAJ010000089.1 GCA_013361075.1 Saprospiraceae bacterium
ACCGTGCCCTGCAACTGAGGATTAAGCGCTAATCGCAGGCCGCCGGAATAAAGGCGAACCGTTTTATCAGAAGCATTTGCCCCCAGAGATTTTGCCTGGTTTAGCTCGTAATCAAGCGTCAGGGCAACCCGGGGAGTGGGTGCGAAACGAAGGCCAGCAATCGCCGTAGTCAGCCTGCCATCGTAAAATTTTCCAAATTCGGCCTCAGCGGATGCCGATAGTTTCCGGCTGCGGTCCGTATTGTATTGAACCCTGAACCGGTTATAGACATAGCGCCCCTCCGGGATGGCGATGTTGAGCGGCGCAAAGGCAAAGTCAATGTTCTGCCAGGTCAGTGTTTGCGAAATTTCTACAAAAGAATTATCCCGAAACCACAGGTAAACCGGAAAAATGTACAGATCCGCCTGCTGGAAAGCGCCGTCCGTCATGTTTTGGTAGTAGGTGAAATAGACGCCGGGATCATACCGCCGGATGAAATAATTCTCTTTTTTGGGTCGCCAGATATGGTAACCACCGGTTTGCTGCCGGATCGTATTATTGGCAAAAATATAGCCCATACCAGGCTGGTATTTTTCGGAAACAAAATCCGTCCAGTAAAACAAATACCATTTGTTTGGGAACCAGCCCGTATAAAAACTACCGGCAAAACCAGTCGAATTGCTTCTTGCGTCTGTCGAAGCGGTGGCAATGTATTGAATCGTTACATCGTCTTTGGGGCGGATAAACCCATCCAAACTGAGGGTAGTATTGTGGTTTGCTTCCAGTCCGTAGGCGGCCTCATCAAAGCGGTGGGTCAGCATACCGCCGATATTGTTTTGTTTGCCATAGTTTTTCAGGTAGCGGAATACCCCAAAATTTGCTGCGGCCTGCCCCTCGGCACCGCGCTGGCGGACGTATAAGCCTGCCAGCGTTCTGTTTTGATTGCGATCCGTAAACCGGGCCCCCGCATCAATGGGCACCGGCAGGGCGTTGAACTGGGCATCTGCCAGGCCGATGGTTCGGCTAAAAAACGGTTTTACATTGGTAATGTCGGCACCGGCGTAGACACCGCTGTTTTCCAGAAAAAACTGGCGACGCTCGGGAAAAAAAAGGTTAAACCGGGTTAAATTATTTACGGCCCTGTCCACATCCGCTTGTGCAAAATCTGTGTTGAACGTAAGGTCGAGGACAGCCTGTGAGTTGATGGCCCATTTGGCGTCACCACCAATTTTGGGTTTGCTCACAACAACTGGAGCAGCACCATTTGTGGTGCGGTTTTCATAATTATAAAGAAAATAAGGGTTGAGGCGCAGGTTTAGCGCTGGTTTGGGTAGTTCCAACCCCTCAAGACGGGCAGCATAAGTCATCCTGTAAGGAGAAAACGACTGCGGAATAGGCGGAAAAACGGTAATTTCATACTTGCGCCTTGCCAACCGCGCCATGGTCAGGCCCCATGAAGCAAGCTCTCCTTTTTTTGGTTGCTGATAGCGCAGGCTTTTAAACGGAATGGCAAATTCTGCCGACCACCCGTTTTCGAGAATGCGGCTGCGCACTAACCACAAGGCATCCCAGTCGTTGTCCGTAAACGTATCGTCGAAATTTTGTAAATCCCGTTGTGTTCCCAGCGGTGTTGTCTGGAACGAAAGGCAATAACGGCGCAGGTTTTGTGGATCGAGTTGAAAATAAAAAATATCATTTTCACCAAAAGCAAAATCCCGGCGAAAGTCCTGCACCCTAATGCCTTTCTGGCCTAAACTGTCTTCACAAAACACCCCGACGTAGAGGTTTTTTTCGTCAAAAAGGAATTTTACCTCTGTTTTAAATTCGTATGTCCCACCCTGCTTTGGCTCCATTCTGAAAAAATCAGAAACACTCAGGGCTTCTTGCCATTCCCGCTCATCGAGCGAGCCATCAACCGCCAGAGGCGTAGATATTTTGATGGCCCGAACCACAGGCGAGGAATCAGGAGGTGCAAAATTTTCTGTGTTTTGAGCAAAGACCACATTGGTTAAAGCCCCCGCTGCGAAAGCGAGTGCGCTAAATATTATGCACTTCATGGTTTTTCGTTTTTGATGCCCCTCATCAAGATGGGATAAAGCGATGCTTTCGGCCAGCAAACCAAGCCCAGATCAGCCCAAGCAGGCATTGCGCCGCGAGCCAGAAACTTCCGGCATAAGCCCCGGAAACCGGCGCAGCAACTATTCGATCCGGAAATTTCATCAACTCGTCATAATCCTGAACGGTAAGGGTTTGGTCGGCATCAAATTTTTTCAAAAACCAGGCTGCCCAGTTTTGCTGCGCTTCATCTAATACAGCTTCGGCTGCCCGGAAAGCAGTTCGGCTGGTGCCTGCAAGGTCGTTTAGCTGGCGATGAACACTCAGGGCAGGCGACAATAAAGTCAGGTTGTTAGCGAAGGCAGTTTGTTGGACGGCTTTACCTTCGTACAGGTTTGTAATGCTGTCGCGCACTTTTTCTTCAAAATCCATGATCCCGAATGACTCCCGGTACCAGTCCTTCCACTCCATGTTCTCTTCTGTTTTCCGGGTATAATTCGGGTGTTTTTGATAAAAAACATCGAGTAGTTTTTCCCGCTGTTCCGCAAGGTAAATATCAGCTTCCCGCATGGCATTGGTATAACCTGCCCTGGACGGCACCGGGTGTATTTTTTCAGAAACCAGATTCACTACTGCCGGGATGATGAGCACAAACAGGAGCCAGGCACCGATACAGATCAACGCATTTTGGGCGGAAGAACCGCCGCGCAGGTTTACCCCCAGAACCAGCAAAAACCAAAAAAGAACGTACAATACAGCAAGGCCGGTGGTGTGCAAGGCCGCCGAGCTCAAGGGTGACAAGTCTGCTATTGCCAGTGCAGGCAGGGTGACCAGTACAGTCAGTCCGGCAAGCAGCGTGAACCGGGCCAGGGTTTTCATCAAAAAGACCTGCCCGAGTGCCACCGGTTGAGCCCACTGCAAAGCCAGGGTTCCTTGTTCGCGCTCGGAGGACATGAGGTTAAAAGCAAGTGCGATGACCAATAATGGCAACAAAAAGGTAAGAACGAAGGCTATATCGAATGCTCCAAATGCTAAGTTAACGGGGTTTTCGAATTCACTATCTCCCCTGGGCTCCTTTCCGGTAAGGGTCAGGCGCCACGCATCGGGTTGGAGGTCGCTCATACCGGCAGCTAATATGCTTTGCGGAGCAGGTTCGAGTGCCGTCACCCTTCCGCCAGCCCATACGCCCCCCACGACAATTACATTCGTTGGGTCAAGCCACCAGCCGCCGACTGTTTTGAGCTCGCCAATTACGCTGTCAGCGGCCAATTTTTGTTGTTGGAGGTCTTCCTGCTGTTTGGTCAGCATTTCCCGGACGGTTTGGTGCTTTGCGGCTACCCGCTGCACGCCGTTGTAGGTCCCAAATCCAATGCATCCTGCCAAAAAAACAAGCAAAAGCCACAGGATTGGACTACGCATCAAGCGAAGGGTTTCGTATTGTAGTTGAAGGAAAAACATAGGTGTGTATTTTTAGCGATGAGATGCAAATACCGCTCGCACAACGGGTTAAAGCATTACACCGGCTTCATTTTGTTGAAAAATAAAACTGCTATCAATCCGCTAATCGTCAGCCATATAAACAAAATGCCCATGGAAGGTAAGATGCCGGAAAGCACATCGTTGAAAGCAGGAGGTTGATAGTCAAAGCGGACATTTTTTGCAAAAAACTCCTTCCCTCTTGTACCGCCCCAGTCGCCGTATTTGAAATTATCGGTCAGGTCCTGATTTAGTTCTCCTACCAATTGAACGCGGTAGCGCTCAGCTGCGGCTAAGAAGTCGAAATAGGTGTCCACATCTGTTCCCGCGAGGCGCTGGGAAAGAATGCCGGTGAGCACATAAGGCGAAATGAATGCGGCCAACTGGTGCACTTGTCGTTGCCGCTGATAAACTTCCAGTAATTTAGTTTTGTGTTTCTGAAAAACGTAAGTCTCGTGCTCTTCTCCTTTTTGCATCACAAATCCTGCCCAGTTGAATGGCAGGTGTTGCACACTGTCTACACCATATTTTTTAAGCGTTTCTTCCTGTAGTTTTTTAGAAAAAACATCAGTGCCATCGTGACCATCCACCCCTTTTTTTAAATCTTCTTTAATGGCATCGTGGTAGGCTTGCCAGGGTGGTGCCGGATGCAATTGTCTGGCAAAGTTGACGGCGCCTTTTGGCACAAGGAGGCAAATCAGCACCCACAAAGAGAGCGCTCCGACAAGCGATACATTCGGCCTGCCTGCCCACGCCGAAACGAGGAGGGAGAGGTGAATGAAACAGCCGAAGTAAGCCATGTATACCAGCAAAATCAAGGCATAGCGAAGCCAGTGTTCGTTATCGGCACCGGAAGCAAGCAGCCCAACTGCCCCAGCCATAAAAAAAGGCAAGGCAATGGACAATGTGGCTGCCCACAACCCCAGAGATTTGCCCCAAAACAAAGCGGAAGGCTTCACCCCCTGCGCCATCAGGAGCCGCAGGTTTCCGTTTTCACGGTCAGCTGCCGCAGCGTTGAATCCCAATACAATAATGAGCAATGGAACCAACACCCCCAATACAAAAGCCGGAGTTAGCGAAGCCAGCCTTGCAAAGTCGCTTCGGTCTTCTGCTGCATTGAATTTTGACTGATTTGAGCGGTGTCCTTCCAGAAAAAGGGTGTTTCCGGTAAAGCCATCTACCCCCCGGTCAAAATAGGACAACGGATATATGGGTTTGAAAACGTAAGTGCCATAGTGGGCCGCCGAATGCGGATTCTTTTCTTCCTGGTTGTCCCATTGGCGTCGTGCGGTGCCTGCGGCTTCTTCGTGTTGTTTTTTAAGCGAGGCATAATAATCGTAAGCGCCGAAAAGGGAAAGTAAAAACAGCCCGCTCAACAGGATAACCGCCATTTTGAAGCGGCCCTCACGGAGGCTGCTCCGGAGTTCTTGTTTGGCTATTGTTAAAATCATAAAAAATTGATTTTAAATAGTTTGTAAATAAACTTCTTCAATTTCCTTGGCGTGAAGGCTGTTTTTGTTGTTGTCGAGAATGTTGACCAGCCGGCCATCTTTCATGATACCGATTCGGTTGGCCACGTCTTTTGCCCGGAAAATGTCATGGGTAGCCATGAGTGCTGCGATGCCATCCTTTTTTAGCTCCAGCAACAGCTCTGAAAAATCATTGCTGGCTTTAGGGTCAAGCCCGCTCGTCGGTTCGTCAAGGAAGAGCGCTTTGGCTTTTTTAGCCAGCGCAATGGCGATGCCGACTTTTTGCCGCATGCCTTTGGAATAGGCAGAGACGCGCTTCATTCCATCCTCTTCTTTAAGTCCGGCTGCTTCGAGACACATCACCAGTTCATTTTTTTCGTGCCTGAATCCCGCAATACGGCTGAAATAATCAAGGTTTTCCAAACCGGTCAGGTTGGGATACAACACGACTACTTCAGGCAGGTAGGCCAGGTATTTTTTGCTTTCAATGGGATGCTCCGTCACATTCAGACCATTGATAAAAGCCTGACCGGATGTAGGCTGCACAAACCCCAAAAAACAATTGATGGTGGTGGTTTTGCCGGCGCCGTTCTGGCCCAGCAGGCAGAAAATTTCGCCCGGTGCAATGTCGAGTGTCAGGTTGTTGAGTGCGACCTGATCGCTATAGTGTTTGGTAAGTTGTTTTGCTGAAATCATGATGATTAGGTGTTTTTATTCACAAAAAATTAATCCGGAAACGGGTCGTTGAAAGCCATGCCTTCCTGAAAATCCTCAACCTCCCACTCCCTGAGCAGGCAACGTTCCAGTGCCTGAGCAATAAATTGTGGGTCAATTTGCTGCCCGATAAACACCAGTTCCTGCTTGCGATCACCCCAGAGGCTATCCCAGGAACCTTCTATGAGTTCTTGATTTTCAAGATAAAATGGGTTTTTAAGCCGCTCATGCAATGGCTTGGCGGCCCACCAGGAGCCGATTGCTTCGTAGCGCAGCGAACCGCCTGCCTGGCTCCAGGTCAGCGCTTCATTTGGCCGGGAAGCCAGCCAGAAAAAGCCTTTAGAACGGAAAATATTTCCAGGGAAATCCTCATTCAAAAACTTAAAAAAACGTTCCGGGTGGAACGGCTTTCGGGCGCGAAATACGAAAGAATTGAAACCATAGGTTTCTGTCTCAGGCGTGTGAATACCTTCTAATTCCCTGAGCCAGCCAGCTGAATTTTCGGCGACTTCCAGGTTGAATAAGCCGGTGTTCAGGATTTCTTTGGGTGGAATATGCCCCATTTCTGAACGCAGGATCCGGGCGCCAGGGTTCAGTTTTTTAATCAATCCTTCCAGAAACAAAAGTTCCGCTTCGGTAGCGAGGTCGGTTTTGTTCAGCAGAATCACATTGGCAAACTCGATCTGCTCGGTCAGAAGATTAACCACAGGCCTGCGGTCGTTTGGGTCATCTGTTAACTGACGATCCAGGATGTTGTCGGCACTACTAAAGTCGTCCAGAAAATTGCGGGCATCCACGACGGTGACCATCGTATCCACATAAGCGAACCGGCTTAGATCAACGCCGCTTTCTTCACTGACAAAGCTGAAGGTCTGAGCCACCGGAACCGGTTCACTGATGCCCGTACTTTCAATGAGCAGGTAGTCAAACCGGTTTTCCAGCGCCAACTGCTCCACTTCCAGCACGAGGTCTTCCCGGAGCGTGCAGCAGATACAACCATTTGACATCTCGACTAATTTTTCCTCTGCCCGTACCAGGTTGCCACCAGCTTCCACGAGTTGGGAATCAATGTTTACTTCTGACATGTCGTTGACAATGACGGCAACTTTTAAACCTTCTTTGTTGCTCAGGATGTGGTTGAGCAAGGTCGTTTTTCCTGCACCCAAAAATCCGCTCAGGACTGTGACAGGAAGTTTTTTCACAAGCTTCATGCGCTATGCTAAAATATTGACACACCGATGATTGCAGCTACCAGAGCTGCGTACATCAGCAAGTGTTAAAGCGAAAAAATGATGGTTTGAAAAAAATCAGGCAGGAAATGCCGGCGGCGCCCGGGCGGGCAAATGGACGGATGATTGGCGAACGAAACAGGTGATAACTTTGGGCCGAATGTTTTCTTGTAAAGGAGGTGCCAAAAGCGTAAAGACCGGTAACGGCGGCGGTGCAGTGGTCTGACTCAGATGAAACAGGCAAAGCGGGCATGCTTCATGGTCGTGGGCTTTCGCAAAATATACGCTATGGTTGTGGGCTTCAAAGTGCCGGGAATGGTCTTCACAATGCCCCAAATGCTGGTGCAGCTCTTTGCCAACAATGGCAAAAAGGAATACGGCCAGCAGCAAGGCCGCCAATGGGCGATATGGAAGTGCTCTGTTCAAAACAGGAGAAAATCAGAAAAATAAGCTCTTTTTGGATGGGAGGTGAGGGCGGGGTTGTGTAATAAAGTGCACAACCCCACCTTTACTCGCTCACCCCGCAAAGACTAATTAATCGCCACGTTAAACGTTGCCTCCACATCAGTATCTCCCGTACTGCAAGGCGTTGCAGCGCCTTTATTTGGCTGGTGCTTCAGGCTCACAGTGAGTTTGCCTGTACCGGAAGTTGTGGTGGTAAGGCGATTTTGTAAGCCCAGCGGTTTGCCATTGTCATCTGTATCGTCTACAGTGGGTTGGGGAACTCCGCCTTCTACACTAAAACAGACCAAGTGTTCTGCATTTTCTTCTGCCACTTCAACGGTAATGTCCTCTACATCAGCTGCATTGGATTCATCTAAAAACTTTACCGCTAAGGTGTAATTGGTGGCTGCCGCAAGGGTAATGTCCTGCACTACAGGGTTGGCACCGCCGTCGCCATCGGTATCTTTAAATGAAAAAGAAGTGCTGGTTCCTCCAGGCGTCGTAAAGGTCAGGATGACCGAGGTAATGAGTTCTTCTTCGTTTGGGTTGTTATCGTCATCGTCGCGGTTGCAGGCGCTGGAAACCAAAATTGTGGTTGCGAATAAAGACAGCACAAACATCATCGGAAGCGAAAAAAACTTATTCTGAATCATGGTTAAGTTGTTTTTGAATGGATTAAAAAATGAGTTTAGCGCGAAGCAGCATATTCCGTCCCACTTCGTCGGTGAAATACCGGAAGCGGTTGAGGTAATCGCGGTAGTGCGCGTTAAAAAGGTTGAAAACTGAAAATCCGATTTCCATTGTTTTTTTGCCCCACTGGAGCGTCATGCCGGCTTCGGCATCAAATCGGGTATATCCCGGTGGCGGGGGCGCTAAATCACCCTGAGGCGCACGGGTCTGGCGCAGCACATTCGTCATGGCCAACCTCAAAAATGGGCGTTCCCCGGCCTCGTCCGCAGTTGGGCCGAAGGTGTATTTAAACCCGTGGGTAAACCGATCAGCAGGCATAAAAATCAGGTAATCTCCAGCATTTCGGTTCCAGACCCTCAGCACAGCGCCCTGCGATTCCAGCGTCAGTTGCGGCAGCAAAAACACCTGAGCGGTCCAGTCAAACCCTGTCAGGGTGGCGTCGGTCTGGCGGTAGTGAAATGCCGGAAAAGCCCCGCGGATGGTCAGTTTGGGTACCGATTGGGGTTCGAGGTAAATGAAATCTGAAATCCGGTTGTGGTAAAGCGAGAGAGTGGCGTCAAATTTTTTCGGCCTGGTCCAGTTTGTACTAAGCGAAAAATTGAGAGCGCGTTCTGGCCGAAGGTTTGGGTCACCAAGTTCATACGCTGCTGCCCCGTGGTGAACGCCGTCGCTGTACAATTCGTTGGGGTGTGGTGCCCGCCAGGCTGTTCCTGCATTGAAGCGCAACGTTGCTTCCGCGAGGTGATAAATGACGCCAGCTGTCCCGGAAGCGTTGCT
The DNA here is from genome assembly GCA_013361075.1 of Saprospiraceae bacterium. GTDB lineage: Bacteria > Bacteroidota > Bacteroidia > Chitinophagales > Saprospiraceae > JABWAJ01. Next base: position 8,834 of record JABWAJ010000089.1, read on the forward strand.
GAATTGAAGGTCCTGTCCAATGGTATCCGTACCCTGGGTGCTGATAGACAAGCGCTTCGCATCGTAGCGTACACCGGCCTCTATCTCCCACGGCGACGGGTATTTTCGCCACCGCTCTATCCAGTAAACTCCGCCATTTTGGGCACTGTAATCGGGAATCAGGGCGCCAAAATCGGTTGTATTGCGCTGGTGCAGCCCCTGCGCGCCGATACTGCCTCTGGTATTGGGTAGCCAGCGGTGTTCCCAGTTCAGGTCCAGCGTATAGGTCGTAATTTCAAATTCAAATTGCGGGCGTGTCAACTCATCCGGCAAGTTTCCGAAAGGCCGGTGGGCATCAAACTCCTGGCGGCGGTTGAACTGCCGGGCGGCTTCTATCTGCAATTTGCTTTTTTCACCGGTTTCCACCGAAAATTGCCATTTGAACAGCTCGTGGAGGACATTTTGTTTTGGCCGCCCCAGTTCGTAGGTAAAAGCGCCGTCGCTCAGGGGGCGTCCACGTTCGATGGCCAATTCCAGATCGGTAAGGTTGCCAATGTGGGCATCGCGCAAAATGCCAAGTTCAGTGGAAAAAATGGAGAAATACAGCGCGGTACTGAATTTTTCTTTTTTCAGCCCCAGCGCCCAGGAGTAGTTTAATTCTTCCAATCCGGTGTTGCGCTGAAAATAATCGGGCGATTGTACATTGCCTCCCCGTTTGAAGGTTCCCTGCAACCGGGCCGACAAGGGCAATTTGCCCCCCAAAGCCCCTTCTATGGCAGCCGATACCAACCCAGTGCGGCCATTGCTGAACGCAGCAACCGCTACCTGCCCGCCAATACCTGGTTTTTCCCGCAAAGGTTCGGGTTCCACCAATATGACCCCGCCAATGGCGTCGGCCCCGTAGCGTACCCCTGCTGCCCCTTTAATCACCGAAACTTTTGAGGCGATGAACGGGTCAATCTCGGGTGCGTGCTCGTCGCCCCATTGTTGGGCTTCGAGGCGTACGCCGTTGTTGAGGATGACAATGCGGTTGCCGTTGAGGCCCTGAATGGTAGGTTTTGAAATGGAATGCCCGGTATTCAGGGTGGTTATCCCCGGCAGGCGCTTGAGTGCTTCACCCAGGCCCAGGGCTTTTCCGGATTCGAGGGAGGCCCCCTGCAATGCCTGTTGCGGCTGGGTACTGGCCGGAGCGATGGCTTTTTCAACGACCTCAACGCGCCCGAGTTCAACGGCTGTTGCTTCTAAGTAAAAATCCCGGATGAGGCTTTGTTCGACGCGCACCTCGTGTTCTGCATGTTCGCAGCCAACCATGGAACAAACCACCGTATAATTCCCGGGACACAGCCCCTCGATGGAAAACCGCCCCTTTTCGTCTGCTATCGCTCCTTTGTTAATTTCTTTGATGGAAATGGTAGCAAAAGAAAGCGGCTGGCGGCTGTGCGACTCCAGAATCTGCCCATTCAGCTGCAAGGTACAGGTTTGAGTAAACCCCTTGCTGGCAGCGAAGGTTTGCAACAGCATGAGCGCTGCAAGCATGAATTCCCGCAATTGCATGATAATAAGTTAATTAGTAACAACCTGGACTTTTTTCCTGAGCAATTGGCACGCAGGGGAAAGGCAGGCGCAACATGAATTACAACAAACTCTAAATCAGGCAACTGCAGGCGGGCCGCGCAAACGAACGGCATCAACCGGCACAGAAAAATCTGTTTGAAGGTACCGGGTATCCGGAGACATCACAGGTAAAGCCGGTACAGGTAAAAAAAGAGGAGCTGAGTTGTTGAAAAAATGAGCGTAAGCTACCCCGCACAGAGAACAATTCTCAGGCGTGTAGTGCTCTGGGTCGTGCAAATGGACACCTTCAACATCGCAGTGATGAATGTGGTGATCGTGGTGACTGTGAGCAAAAAGATAGTGCACATCCTTCGCCAGAAGAGGCAAAAGAAACACAGCCAGCAAAAACAGGCTGCTTTTTGGTAAGGGAAGTGCAGTTTGTTGCTTCATTTATCTACGAAAGAGGATGCTCCTATGCAAATTGGCAAAAAATACCTTGGTGTTAAGGAGCAACATCTGTCCATCCATTATAAACTTTGTTTTATGCAACATTGTTTCATTTAGCAAAAATAATTACTTTTGCCAAATCAAACCAATTTTTTATGCCCGCTTCCGCTTTGGATATTTTGGTACAACACAGTCTGAGAAAAACAACCGTCAGAATGCAGGTACTGGATATTTTCCTCCAGGCCAAAGAAGCCTTGTCTCACAACGACATTGAGTTGCATTTCAACCAACTCGACCGCATAACGCTCTATCGGACGCTCAAAACGTTTGAAGAAAAAGGTGTGATCCACAAAGCTATTGACGGTAGTGAAAAACTAAAATACGCGCTGTGCTCGGGCCATTGCTCAGAACATGCACACGAAGACCACCATGCACATTTCCATTGCGACCACTGCGGCAAAACCATTTGCATCGAATCCATGCACATTCCTGCTGTGCAGGCACCAGTCGGTTTTCAGTTGTCGGGAGCTTATCGGGTACTGAAAGGCACCTGTGCCGCCTGTAGTTAGTGGCTGTTTTTTATGGCCCGGAACTTCGATTGCCGGTGGCTTCGACTCCGCTTAGCCACCGGCAATCGAAGCCCTGCTCAGTCACATAATTGGTTATTTACCCAACTAAAATTGTTATGCAATACCAAATTTCTGTTCTTTTTGTTGCCTTGCTCTTCTCCTGCCAGTCGCCACAATCCGGGGGCGGCAACGACGAGGCTGCGAAAATTCATCTCGAAATTCTTGCAATCGAAAGCGCACTGGCGGATAAAATTGATTCCCTGATTCAGGTTCGGAATCAGCTTGCCATACAGGGTAGGGCGCTGACACCTGAAGAAATTGCGTTCAACAATGCCGTGACGTCTATAGAATCAAGCGTTACCTACTGGCGCGACAACTTACCTGAACCTCCCGGATTGGAGCACGACCACGCCGGCCACGACCACCATCACCACCATGGGCCAGCCCTGAATGTGACGCCGGAGCAAATGCTGGCTATCCAGAAAGAATTCCGCGACAGCATGTTGTCTATCCAGCAACGGGTTTCACAACTTACCCGGAAATAAATTTTTGAAATTATTCAGGCAGGTGTTTGAGAAGCTCAAAAAACTCTCTACATTTGCAACAATGTTGCATTTATGAAAACAAAATTTCTGAGTTTTAATGCTGATTTTGCAGGCTTCGTTGCCTCCATGCTTTGTGCCATTCACTGTGCTGCACTACCTTTTGTGCTAACAGTTGGAGCACTGAGCAATTTAGCCTGGCTCGAGCACGGCCTGGTAGAAGTGATCTTCATTACCCTGAGCATCATCATCGCTTCCTGGTCTTTGATCAGAAGTTATTTTTTTCACCACCGTTCTATGCGCGCCGTTTACATCGCGATTGCTGGTTTTTCTGTGATCATTGCCAGCCGGTTTGTCGAAGGCGACTGGGAACACTGGTTGACAATGGCTGGCGGCATCATCATTGCCATCGCGCATACCGTCAATTGGCGCCTGCTGTCGGAATGTAAAGTTTGCCACAGTACCTCCTGTGCGCATACCGAAGAAGAGATCGTGCTCAATCAGAAAATGTTGCAGCCTGAGGCTGAAAAGGTTTCGGTTTGAATCTTAAGTGTATAGTGTATAAGTTTTTTCATAATTACTGCAAAATTAGTCGCAGTCCCCTAAGGAGCATTATCTTTAGCAGCGGGCTGCGACCTTTTTTTGTAACAGCCTGCCATCAACTCATCAGCCATTGCTTATGCAGCTTACATCCAAACTTCCCAATGTTGGCACGACCATTTTTACGGTAATGTCGGCATTGGCGCAGGAACACAACGCCATCAATCTGGCCCAGGGTTTTCCGGATTTTCCGACTTCTGCCAAACTAACCGACCTGGTGTATCAGTACCTGCGCAGCGGCCACAACCAGTACGCGCCAATGCCCGGCCTGCCTGCGTTGCGCTCACGCATTGCAGAAAAGATTGCCTTGTTGTATGACGTTTCGGTTGATCCCCTTTCGGAAATCACCATTACAGCTGGCGGAACGCAGGCACTTTTCACCGCCATTGCTGCATTTATACGCCCGGGCGATGAAGTCATTTTGCTGGAACCCGCTTACGATTCCTACCGGCCTTCGGTGGAGGTATTCGGCGGGAAGCCGGTTATTTGTGAATTGTCATTCCCCGATTACCGGGTAGACTGGGCTGCGTTGCAACAATTGGTTAGTTCCAAAACCCGGATGATTGTCATCAATACCCCGCACAACCCTGCCGGGTCGCTGTTTTCAGCATCGGACATGCAGGCGCTGGCGCAACTCACTGCGGGTACGGATATCCTGGTGCTGAGCGATGAGGTGTACGAACATCTGGTATACGACGGGCTGCGGCACGAAAGTGTACTTCGGTATCCGGAGCTTCGGGAAAGGAGCTTCGCAGTTTATTCTTTTGGAAAAACGTTCCACAATACGGGTTGGAAAATCGGCTACTGTGTAGCACCACCAGCCCTGACTGTTGAGTTCAGGAAAGTACACCAGTTCAATGTTTTTTCGGTCAACACCCCGATCCAGTATGCTTTAGCCGACTTTCTCGCCGACCCTTCGGAATACCTGAGTCTGCCCGATTTTTATCAGCAAAAACGCGATTTTTTTCTTGAAGTCCTGACTGGTAGCCGGTTGCGTCCCCTGCCCTGTAGCGGTTCTTATTTCCAGTTGTTTGACTACAGTGCCATCACCAACGAGCCGGATGAAGCATTCGCCCGTCGCCTGACAACCGAATACGGGGTTGCAGCCATTCCGGTATCTGTGTTTTACAGCAGCAAAAAAGACGACCGGGTAATCCGGCTGTGTTTTGCCAAAAAAGAGGAGACGCTGGAACAAGCCGGACGGAAATTGAAACTGGTTTAGCGCTTGTGCACCCCCCCCGCGCAGGAAACGAACCCCGCTCTGCAAAAGCCGGAAACATGTCTGTCACCCGACTTTATGTGCTTCCTTTCAATTATACCCTTCATTTTTTAACAGGAATTAAGCATCTTTTTTAGATTTGCTACGTTGATTCATAAACGGAACCATCAACCTTGCCTGTCTTG
>JABWAJ010000681.1 GCA_013361075.1 Saprospiraceae bacterium
GTCTTTGAGCAGTTCTTCCAGCAGCCGCTGCGATGCGTCGATCACGCGCGTGTTCCCGCGATAGGCGGTCGACGCCAGAATCAAATCGATCAGGTTCTTGCCGATATCGGTGTTCGACAGTTCCACCGCGCCGGCAATGATCTGGCCGATGCCTTGCTGGAAAAGCGCGTCTGGATGCAGCCTGGAGCCAATACAACCTATGTCCAGTACAGTTTGCGCCGTGCCTCTGCCCCGGTGGGTCTCAAAATACGGCCGATGATCAACTACCGCAACTACCATGAAGAAACCCATGCCCACAACTGGCAGATGAAAATTGAACCAGTGGCACATGGCCTGAAGGTAACAGCTTATGAAGGGGCCACCCCGTTTCATTTGCTCAGTGACCGTGCCGAAGCCACCCCCCGCCACGACTGGTATCGGCGATATTTTCTGATGCGCGAGGCCAATCGTGGCCTAAACGCCATTGAAGACCATTTGGCGGCTGGCAGTTTCCAAGTGGCCTTGCAGCCCGGCGAAACCAAAACGGTAAAATTCACCCTCACGCCGGAGGAGCTTTCCTTATGGGACATTAACATGAAGTGGGTAGTGGAACCAGGGGAGTTTGAGATCATGACCGGAAATTCTTCCAGAGACGGAGATATAAAAAAAGTCGTGCTCACTGTAATGTAGTTAAGGAGCTCGAAAAGGTAACCCCAAACGCTCTTTTGAGTATTGTTTAAGCTTCATATAATTTCGATGGCGCCTGATCCTTTCCCGGAATCGGGCGCCAAGTTTAGTTTTTAATGTGATAATTATTTACACATGCAGATTTTCAACACAATTGACTGGATTGTTATTGCGCTGTATTTTTTGGTGCTGTTTGGGGTCGCCCTGTGGGTGATTTTGCAAAAGCACAAAGACACGGAAGACTATTTTCTGGCTGGCCGGAATGTTGGCTGGTTCATGGTAGGTGCTTCGATCTTTGCTTCCAACATAGGTTCTGAACACGTGGTGGGCCTGGCTGGTACCGGATTCAAAAGCGGCATGCCGATGGCACATTTCGAGTTGCATGCCTGGATCGTTTTGTTGCTTGGGTGGGTATTTCTCCCGTTTTATGCCCGAAGCGGGGTGTTTACCATGCCTGAATTTCTGGAAAAAAGGTTCAATTCCAAAGCCAGATGGTTCCTTTCCATTTTTTCCTTAGTCGGATATGTATTGACCAAAGTTTCCGTTACCATCTATGCCGGAGGGATCGTAATTACCAGCTTATTGGGCATTGAATTCTGGCAGGGAGCCCTGATAACAGTTGTATTAACCGGGTTGTACACCATGCTTGGCGGCATGAAAGCCGTTGTTTATACGGAAGCCGTTCAAACGATCATCCTCATAATCGGTGCAGCTGCTGTTACTTTCATCGGGCTTGATAAAATAGGGGGTTGGGGAAACCTGAAAGAGCTTGCGGGCAGCGACCATTTCAATATGTGGCGACCGATGAATGATCCGGATTTCCCATGGACGGGTTTGCTCTTCGGCGGCAGCATTGTCGGTATTTGGTATTGGTGCACCGATCAATACATTGTCCAGCGGGTACTTTCTGCAAAAAACATTCAGGAGGGCCGGCGTGGTGCCATTTTTGGAGGTTTTCTCAAACTTCTTCCAGTTTTCATTTTTCTCGTACCCGGCATGATTGCCTTTGCCATGACCAAAACCGGTCAATTGCAGGTAGAAAAATCAGATCAGGCTTTCGCCGCCATAATGACTCAATTATTGCCACATGGTTTGAAAGGGCTGGTAGCAGCCGGGTTGCTGGCAGCACTGATGAGCTCGCTGGCATCGGTTTTTAACTCCTGCTCTACCCTCTTCACCATAGATGTTTACCAAAAACTGTATCCGCAAACACCGGAAAGGAAGCTGCTCAACGTCGGGCGAATTGCTACCGGTATTATTGTACTGCTGGGGATCGCCTGGATTCCGATCATGCAAAATATTTCAGGTGTGCTGTATGAATACCTGCAAAGCGTACAAAGCTATATCGCCCCCCCCATCACGGCCACCTTCCTGTTGGGTCTTTTCTGGAAACGCATCAATAAAGAAGGGGCCATGGCTACTTTGGTTGGAGGCTTCATCCTTGGCATGTCGAGGTTAGTTGCCGAATTAAATAAAGAAAGCCTCACCGGATTGCTGCATACCTGGGCAACTATAAATTTCCTCCATTTCTGCATCCTGCTTTTTGTCATCTGCGTCGTCATTTGCATCACGGTCAGTTTGCTGACGCCAAAGCCTTCGGAATCGCAGATCATAGGTTTAACTTATGGAACACTGACGGCCGAACAAAAAGCTGCAAACAAAGCGAGTTACGGATGGTGGGAAGTAATTGCTTCTCTGGTGGTCGTCTCGATTGTCGTAGGCATTTTAGTCTATTTTACTGGTTAAGCATTCATAAAAACGTCAATTATGAAAAATTCAGTCCACTCATACCGACAAAAAGTGCCCCCATAACAGACCAGGGTCAAAAGATGAAGCAAACAATTTACTTTACACTTACTTGATCATTTTTTTATGAAACAGAAACTTTTATCCAATGATCGGG
>JABWAJ010000682.1 GCA_013361075.1 Saprospiraceae bacterium
CAAACAGGGACGTAAGTACCGAACTGATCACAGCAAAATGAATTAATGCTGTGATGAAAAACAGGCGCAGCGGGCGCACAAAGCGCTGGTGCTTGCCTTCAAAATAGGCTTCGGTTAATTTTCCCGGAACAAGCAGCCCGCCTATGGTTCTGAAAAACCTGGAATCAATGTTGAGCACAGTATCCATCAGTTCTTTCACCCATTCCCACAACGTAATCCTGCCATCCGAGTCTTTCTGACCGCAATGTGGGCAGTGCAAAGCAAAAGGTGGCAGCGGATGGTAACAATTCCGGCAATAGTGACGGGGATTCTCAGCAGGTGCGCTCATGTAGTTAAGTTAAATCAGACAGCATCTTTAGTAAACTTTAGTTTGCTTCGAATCGGCTATATTTGCCGGCAAACACCATAAAAGTAAAAAATATGATTCAACGGATTCAAACTCTTTTTCTACTGTTCGCGTCGGGTGCGGCTTTTGGTGCACTTTCCGTGCCTTTTGCCTCCGGTTCCGGAAGTGGCTTGTTTGCCGATGGCGTGTACATGGCCAACGACCACATAGCCCTGATCGTTTGTTTTGCTGTCGCCGGTGCCTTGACTTTGGCTGCTGTTTTCCTTTACAAAACCAGGAAAGTGCAAATCAGGCTGGCTACCTTTTCGGCCATTGCTACGCTGGCAGCAGTTGGATTCGGCGGCTGGTTGTATTGGAATAGTGGTGCAGCAGCTACGGGGTGGACTTTCTGGCTTGGCTTACCGGCTGTAGGGGTAATCCTGGCGTTGCTTGCCCGGTTTTACACCCAAAAAGACGAAAATCTGGTGCGTTCCATGGATCGTTTGCGGTAACCCTTGCCCCTATCAGAAGCCTTGAAATGACATGAGTCACTCCAAATAAATTGGAATGACTCATGCTCCTGCTTGCAACCAATGCTTAAAAGCAAAAGGAATAAGGAAATTAATTATCCCTTATCTTCATCCGGACGCTTCTTAGCAGAATAATTGACTTTGAGCTGGCCGTATTTGCGCAATTGCGTTTTTACGTCCTGCACAATGCCCATTGTTACCTGACCGTCAACGCGGAGGGAAGAGGTAATCTGCCCGTGGCGCGATTCCGGTACTTTGGTTTTGTGCCTTTCCAAAAAGAGCGGGATTTCGTTTACTTCAGCAAACTTATCCCCCAACTGGATGCGTGGTTTGGTCCCATACACGTCTTTGTAGCGATCATTTGGACGACCTACATAGATGTAGTTGACCAAAGATTTCTCCTCCAGTTTGTTCAACTCCGTTGCAAATGGCGTCTTTACTTTTACTTTCAACTCCGAGTCCCTCATTTGAGTAACCACCATGAAGAAGAAAAGCAAAATAAAGATGATATCGGGAAGAGAGGCCGTAGAAATTCCCGGCGCTGCGTCTGATCTCTTCTTTTTAAATTTTTTTACCATAGCCTTGAGCATTTAAAGACTCCGGGACATTGACCTGGTTACAGCCAACCCGTTTGCCAGTTATAACCAAGATTTTGTCCACAGGGTTTGTGAACCGGAAATATCTATTTTTCGTCGCCAAATGCCGTCGGCTCCGCCTCAGAAAGTACGAAAGGAATTTCATCCTTAATCGTTTTCCGGATGGAGGTTGGCAAGTCTTCGCTGTACGGCTTACCAAACTTACGCTGACACAAATCGTCCCAGAGTTCGTTGTAAGCTGCCTTGAGTTCGTTGTACACTGCAAGGTAAGTCTCATAATTCGTGCCCCTGTCGTTTTTCAACGAAATGATGGCATTTTTGGGAGACTCTGCGTAATCTTCCCGTTGACCGGGATTTGCAATGAACTCTTTGGCATTGTCGCGAAGCGACCTGACTTCCATTGGTTCACCGCGCACAAGCAACTGGTTTTGTGCATTGACCAGTACAAGGTACACGTTACGGCCTTTCAGCTTTAGCTCCTCTGGCGGCTCCTCCGACCATGGCGGCAATTTGACGGTAATCCCCTTGTCTTCCACAATAGTTGTGGTAACCAGGAAGAAAATGAGCAGCAGGAAGGCGATGTCAGCCATGGAGCTGGCATTGATCTCATTCTTCATCAAGCTGCGAGACTTTGATCCTTTTGCCATAATGCGAAGTTATTTAAAGATGTTTCTAACCTCCGAAGCAGCAAGCGCCAGGAGCGAAAGCCCCATCATGATGTACATCGTTGTCAGGCCGCCGCCGATCAGTTTTTGTGTGTTATCTGAAACGTTCATTTTCACAGCTGCGTCTCCCACGATCCCTGATTTATCAGGAGTAGAGGTAGAATAAGCAATGATAAATACAGCAATCAGAACAACAACGCCAATAATGCTCTTTAGCGATTTTTTAAAGTCAGAGGCAGTATGGTACAGCCCGAATCCAACAACCGCTATGGCTGCAAGTATAACAAGGGCAGCGGTGCCAAGCAAGCCGACATCGAATATGCCAGTCTTGAATTTTTCATCGTCAGGAAGGGCATTCAATGATTCCTGACCGCCAAGCCAGCTCACCAGAAAAAGTACAGATAACAACGCACCCAATCCGAAAGCAATGACTTGTCCTT
>JABWAJ010000683.1 GCA_013361075.1 Saprospiraceae bacterium
ATTGCGTACCTACGGCACGAAACGGGAACATTCGATGCTTTTTCTACCGACATTTCGCCCCGATGGGGCGTGAAAAAATTCGGGATGACTCATGTTTGCACCTTACACCTTAATCCGCCGTCCTGATCGTCGTCGTTTCCTGAATCCAGCACCCGACCCGGAAAGAAGCGCCGGGCGTCAGGTTGCGCAGGAAAACATCTTCGCGGGTAGGCATGTACTGGCTGTAGCGGTTGATCCACTTGTTGGCTTCTGCGGCTACGCCCGGGTCTACGCGTTTAGCGCGATTCCACATGTCAATGGCCGGCCAGGTTACGATCTGGCTGTCCCAACCTTGTCCGGGGCCGCACAGAGGACCGCTGGATGCATAAAGGCGTCCGATAAGGATAAAGGGTTCGCCCCAGTTGGGACGGATGTCAGCCGCTTGTAAGGCGTAACGGCGCGCGTTGGAAAAATCCTTGAAATGGCCGTAGTAGATTTTGGAAACCAAAAGCAGGATTTCGCCTTTTTTATTTTTGTCTTTTTCTGTTTCTGAAGCTTCGAGGAACAATTTCACTGCTTCCCGGTATCGGGCGTCCTGGAGTGCCTGATAAGCTTTTTGAAGCGGCCCTACGACGACGCAATTGGCATTGCCTGCGGCCACTACTTTTTTGAACCGTTCGTCGGCCTCCGAGCAACGTCCCCAGCGCAGCAAGCCATATACTTCGCGGATGACATCGCAATTTGTCGGAGATTCCTCAAACTGGCTGTAGTATTTATCAGAGTAATAGTTGCAGTCGTAAAAATTCTCCACGGTTTCAAAATTCTCCAGCAATACCGGAGCATAGCCGTCAATGATGCGCCACCGTTCGCAAGCTTTGTCTTTGCAGTTGGCCATTCCCGCAGCGACCACCTCTTTGATTTTCGCAGCGTACAACTGGGCTTCCATCATCGGGATTTTTTCTTTAAAATAGAGGTCAACCAGCACTGCAGTGAAAGGGTTGATGATAAAATCCCGCACGTTGGGGTAATCGGCGTCGAAAGATTCCTTAAAAAGGGCGTACACCTCTTCGCGGGGTTTGTTGGGGTATTTGTAGTAGTAATCAAATGCCCGCAGGCCCTGAATGTACCCCCCCTGGCCGAAGCATTTTGCCATCTCGCCATACAGTTTTTCGATTTCGGGCAGGTATTTGGCCGTGTCCTTTGATTCGGAAATAAAATGCTCATAAAATACGATGCCGTCGGTGTAAATGGTAGGTCGCTCGCCCGTAGCAGCAGGTGCGAGGGCATAAACTTTTTGCCAATAGTCGAAAGCCTGTGGCCAATCTTTGACCTTCAAAAAATCTCGGTAAAGCACAAAATTGGTCTCGGCAATATCTTTATCCCGTACCGATAAATCGGAGAATTTTGCACACTCTTTAGGCCCGACCGGCTGAACGGGTTCTTCAGGTTTTGGCTGTGCTACCGGTTCTGTTGTTTTTGGGGTACAAGCCGGAAACAGAAAAGCAAACAGGGCGATGGGAAAAAGCGATTTTCTCATGGTTCAATTTTTTTAACGGATGGAACCGGGGTTGTAAAATACCGTACAAATTTACCCCCCTCAAGATGATATGATCAAACAGCAAAGCTTCGCTTTTTTGTAAAAGCGAAGCTTTGCAAGTGGTTAAACAACGAAAAAACAAGCTGGTTTATTTGCTGAAACGGATGCGTACCGTTTCACCGATCCAGCAGCCAACGGTAGCCGTTTGCCCTTCTTTGATGCCCCGCATGTGGCCATCTTCGTAGCTGGGCAGTGCACCCGAGCAGTTGGCAATGCGGCGGTTGGCATCGTCGGCAACGTCTCCGTCAACAGAGCGGGCCTGTGCGTATTTGTCTATGGCTGCAATAACGGCCAGGCGCTGGTTCCAGTCGTCGCCACAGCTCCGGCTTCCGGACAGGTACATGTCACCAATGAGCATGTAAGGTGCACCCCAGCCCGATTTCAGGCTCGCAGCTTTGCGGGCATTGTCGCGGGCACTGTCAAAATTGCGCAGTTCGCGGAACTGGATGGTGGCAATCCGGTAGTAGTAATCGCCTTTTTTGGCTGAATCGGTTTCTTTATCAATCGCTTCGCGGTAACGGCTCATCGCCTGCGAAAACTTACCTTCTTCATACAGTTTGTTGGCATCGTATGCGGGGTTGTCTTTGCGCAGTTGGGCTTCCACTTCTGCATTGTAGGCAGAAGCCAGCGCTTCATACTTCTGGCGCAACTCAACCAATTCTACATCGGTAGAATCGCAGCCCTGCTGGCGCAGTTTCACATAGACATATTTCACGACATCAATGCTGTCCGGGTGCTCTTTGAAAACGGGCAACAATTTGCCTTTGAAAAACGCACAATCGAAAATTTCGTCTTCGATTTTGCGGAACGGCGCAGCCATACGCGTCAGGGCATCTTTGTAATACTGGCCGTAACGCTGGTTGTTAGCGGCGTTGTGTTCGCCAACTTCCGTCAGTTTTTCGTGGATGGCGCGCACTTCTTCTTTCGTCAGTTTTTTCTGCTGATACAGGTAAACCCCCACTTCGGCCATTGGCTCCAG
>JABWAJ010000684.1 GCA_013361075.1 Saprospiraceae bacterium
GAGGACGTAGAGTTTTATGCTGAAGACGCGGGTCGTACTGAAAATGAATATTTAGCCCGGGTACTGGAAGCTGTTTTGGCGGCCGGTGCAACGGTCCTGAACATCCCCGATACTACTGGTTATTGCCTCCCCGAAGAATACGGGGCTAAAATCCGTTACCTCAGGGAAAACGTTCGGGGTATTGACAAAGCGATTTTATCAACCCATTGCCACAACGACCTCGGATTGGCAACGGCCAACTCAATAGCAGGAGTACAAAACGGTGCCCGTCAGATTGAATGCACCATCAATGGCATAGGCGAACGCGCCGGCAATACTTCCCTGGAAGAAGTAGTCATGATTTTGCGCCAGCATCCCGATTTGAACCGCATCACCAATATCCAGACCCGATTGCTCAACCAGACCAGCCAAATGGTTTCGGAACTCATGGGCATGCCGGTACAACCCAACAAAGCAATTGTGGGTGCCAATGCTTTTGCCCATTCCTCAGGCATTCATCAGGATGGCGTGATCAAGATGCGGGAAACTTATGAAATCATCAATCCGCTCGATGTTGGTGTCGATCATTCAAAAATAGTACTTACAGCACGCAGCGGCCGCGCAGCCATTGCATACCGGGCCAAAAGCATTGGTTTTGAATTGAGTAAAGTAGAACTCGACGTAGTTTACCAGCGGTTTCTCGTAGTTGCCGACCGGAAAAAAGAAGTTGGCGACGACGATCTTGCCCAAATCATTACAAATGAATTTGCTACTGTGGCCTGATTTTAATGAACATATCCTTAACCATGATGGCAATGCCAAAGACACTTTTTGATAAAATCTGGGAAGCGCATCTTGTCGCCAAAGTACAGGGTGAAATGGACGTATTGTACATTGACCGCCATTTTATTCACGAAGTGACCAGCCCTCAGGCTTTCACAGGATTGGAGCAACGCGGAATTCCGGTTTTCCGGCCCAAACAAACCATTGCCACAGCCGATCACAACGTCCCGACCAAAAACCAGCATTTGCCCATAGAAGAAGCGCTTTCGCGTTATCAGGTGGACAAGCTAACTGAAAATTGTGCTAAATTCGGTGTAGAACTATACGGGTTAGGCCACGAATACCAGGGTATTGTACACGTCATTGGCCCGGAATTAGGGATAACGCAACCCGGAATGACGATTGTATGCGGCGACAGCCATACGTCTACCCATGGCGCTTTCGGCTGTATTGCGTTTGGCATTGGCACCAGCCAGGTCGAACAAGTGCTTGCTACCCAATGCCTGCTGCAGGAAAAACCACGGCAAATGCGCATCAACGTTGATGGCGTTTTGCCCAAAGGGGTTTCTGCAAAGGACATCATTCTGTACATCATTTCCCGCCTGACAGCAGCCGGAGGTACAGGTTTTTTTGTAGAATATGCAGGCAGCACCATCCGCGCTCTGTCAATGGAGGCCCGGATGACGATTTGTAACATGAGCATTGAAATGGGTGCCCGCGGCGGGCTCATTGCACCGGACGAAACCACCATAGAATATGTCCGGGGTAAAAAATTTGCCCCAACCGGCGATGCCTGGGATCGCGCAGCAGCCCGTTGGCAAACCCTGTACTCCGATCAGGAGGCTGTTTTCGACCAGGAATTCCACTTTCGGGCAGAAGACATAGGGCCTATGCTTACCTATGGTACTAACCCGGGTATGGGCATAGAAGTAAATGGCCATATTCCGGTTGAAGACGGAAAAAATTTCGAAAAAGCTTTAGAGTACATGGGGTTACATGCTGGTGAACAATTGCTTGGAAAAACGGTGAACCATGTATTCATTGGCAGTTGCACCAATTCCCGTATTGAAGACTTACGCCTTGTGGCGGCCTATGTACGGGGCAAAACCAAGGCACCGAATGTCAGCGCCATGATTGTTCCGGGGTCGAAACTGGTAGAAGCCCAGGCTAAAGCCGAACAATTGGATGTTATTTTCAGGGAAGCGGGGTTTGATTTCAGGGAGCCGGGTTGTTCTGCCTGTCTGGGTATGAATGAGGATAAAATTCCCCGTGGCGAATACTGTGTGTCCACCTCAAACCGGAATTTTGAAGGCAGGCAGGGACAAGGCGCACGAACGATCCTGGCCAGCCCGCTGATGGCTGCTGCAACTGCCATTGCCGGTAAGATTGTGGACGTGCGGGAAGAGCTGAATTAACCATTTGCCATGCAAAGGTGTTTCCCTTTCATTTTCACAACTCAAAATTGCTTGCAATGCTTTTTCAATCACTGGGTGGTCTTTTGTGTAATTGTTGGGGCTGTGCAAAAAGGCATCGGCTACCAAACATGTTAAAGCAGGTTTTGGTGCCAATAACCCTTTTTCGAAAAAGCCATCTTTTTCCTGATAAGTTTTTAAGAAATTCTCTGCTTTTGAAATAGCATTTACTACTCTGTCGTTTGATTCGATAATTGCTTCTGGCTTTGAGGTTGGCTTAGAATGGTGAATACCAGGTTTTAAATCAAATACAAAATAAATAACACTCAACAATAGAACTAAAATAACTATAATCTTTGCAATTTTTTATTTGAAACTTCA
>JABWAJ010000090.1 GCA_013361075.1 Saprospiraceae bacterium
CCCGATGGGTAGAAATCTGAAAAGTTTGTGCGACGGGCTGGAGATCCCGAAACAGCTCCTTGAACGCGCTGTTGGTCAACGCGGGGTCGTCAGGCAAAAAAACATCTACTTCCTTTATGCAGGAAGACAAGCTACAAATGGCGATCAGCACAGCGAAGATTTTCTTCATTCCCTTTTACCTTGTTTAAAAGAGAAGATACCGGAGCATCTCATTGTGCTGCCTGAATGGAATTATTTCTTTACAGGCGTTTGCGAATGCCAATTGAACAGCCAAGCAGCCAGTATTTTTGACTGATGGGGTATTCAGGACTTGTAAATGAATTGAGGTAATAACTCACATGTGGTTCAACAAGCAGGTGAAAATCGGGCCTCCATTTATAAGCCAGGCCTGCACTGAGGAACCAGCCCGTTTCCAGGCGCTTTTTAAAGGCAGGGTATGCGTCTGCACGATTGTAAGAAAAATTAACTGGTGTGAGGTCCTGGGGCGACAGGAAAGCGCCTTTCGGCTGGAACAACAAATTGATGCGTACACCTACACTCAGCAAAAGGTCAAACTTGGGTTTGCGCAAATCATAGCCGACCGCAAGCGGAATTTCCAGCATCTGATACTGGTTGGGCGTTACAATCCGTCGGGTACCGCTAACGTAAGTCGTATCTGTGCGGATGATTTCGCCATTGTTGCCATAAACGTTGGTGATGGTGATGCGGATTTCGTTTTCATTCAGGTAATCAAACGCTTCTGTAATCCGGGTGTAATGAATGCCTGCTCTTGCTGCAAGACCAAAGTCGGATACGGCGGAAAGGCGAACCCCGGCACCAAACGTATGTCGTGTTTTTTCTGTTCTTTCTCTCGCCTCCAAATACCCTTCGTATTCAGAGTCGAGGGCTTCAAAATTGCGAAAAGGAATGCCGGAAGACATCGTAAGGTCTACATAATGGTACCAATTCCCGGTAGAAAAGCGCGCGCATTTAGGGTCAGGTGGGAAAAGTCCTTTCAGGAAGTCTTTATCTTCATAATCAACAAATTCCGGATTCAGGGAAGGCAGCAAGGCAGCCTCTTTTTGGGTTTCCTCCTGCAATGCCTGTCCGGTAGTTTCTGACGGTAACACTACCGGAATTAAAGCGGCCTGATTCTCCTCATCAACGGTAACGACGGTTGGCAACTGGTTGGCCCCGTCTGGTTTTTTATATCTAGTGAATTGATTTACAGCAACTTGTTTTTGTTGGCGGGATTCCATTTCCGCAATACGAGGTTGTATCCTTTCTTCATTGGTTTTCTGCATCAGGTCAGGCGCTGAAACTGAAGCAATATTTTTTTCGGGCTGCATTGGAATGGGGAAGCTGCCGATGCTAACAATTGGGTCATCATCATTGCTAAAATAAACAAAGAGCCCGGCAGCACTAAGGAATGTCACGGGCAACAGCCACAATGCAATCAGGCGGCGGCGGGGCTTTTTGCTGCGGCTTCGCTCAATCGCATCCCAAAGGTGCATGGGCGCATCCTGCCCATATTCCTCCAAACGGGTGCGAAACAGATCATCAATTGGATGGTGGCGGTTCATACAGCTATTTTTTGTAGTTCTTCGATTCGGGCTTGCAATTGTTTTCTGGCTTTCACCAATTGCGAGCGCGAAGTACTTTCCTGAATGTTGAGCTGGTCAGCAATTTCCTTGTGACTATACCCTTCAATGGCGTACAAATTGAAAACAACCCGATAACCTTCGGGCAATTCCGCAATGAGTTGCAACAGTTCTTCTTCATTCAACTGCGCGTAAACAGACGGTTCCAAGGCCGACTCCGGCAGGTATTCTACCCCGATGTATTCATTCTGGAAACTTTTTTTGGCGTATTGCTTCAACGCAGTATTGATCACAATGCGCCGAATCCATCCTTCAAAAGACCCTTTGAAGCTAAAGTCCCCCACGTGATCAAATACTTTGATGAATGCTTCCTGCAACAGATCTTCCGCTTCCATGTGGTGGCGGGCATAGCGCTGGCATACCACCATCATCTTTCCGGCATAGCGTCGGAAAATTTCCCGCTGACAGTCGCGGTTTTCCTCAATACAGCCTTTGATGAGATCGGCCTCTGACACGCGCTTGAATTACCTGATATGTAGATGCTCTTTAAAACGCAAGTGCTGCTTGTTACATTTGCCGTACAATATAAATTTTTCTGACTTCATACTGTACTACAAGCTATGTTAAAGTCAAATTCTGTCGGCTTGCTGCTGTAAAGCAAAAAGCCGGCTTCCAAAACGAAGCCGGCAAATACATCTTATTCCTGTTGAAGTCATTTTCACGCTATAGAGTCCTTGATTTTTAAATTCGCTGCTTCCACTGAATTCTTTTTTATCCAAAGCCTCTTTTGCAATCTCCTGTAAAAAGTATGCCTTTACGCCGAAGTGATTCCTACTTTTGCCCGAACATTCATACAAAATTCAAGATCATGATCATACGATTGGCGCTTTTGTTGTTATCCTTGGGCATCATTTTTCCGGTTGTTGCCCAGGAGCCGGCCCTGAAACAAACCCTGCGGGGAAAAGTCCTCGATGCAGATACGCGGCAACCCCTCATTGGTGCCACCCTGAGTCTGGTTTCAACAAACAGGGGCGCTACAACCGATACCTCCGGTGCCTATCGCCTGGAAGGCACTCCGGTTGGGCGTTATCAATTGCAGGCCAGCTATGTAGGTTATGCTCCCAAAATTATTCCCGAGGTGCTCCTTGAATCCGGAAAAGAAACTGTGCTGGATATAGAACTTCAGGAGCAGGTTGAAGAAATCGGAACGGTTGAGGTTCGTGCTTCCAGAAATGACGCTGCTATTGCCTGCCCTACCGTGCGCAGCATAAGTGTAGAGGAAACCCTTCGTTTTCCGGCTACTTTTTACGATCCGGCCAGGCTGGCAGCTACTTTTGCCGGTGTTGTCAACGACAACGACCAGGCAAATGGCCTGTCCGTTCGCGGCAACTCCCCAAACGGGATGATCTGGCGCCTTGAAGGATTGGATATTGTCAACCCCAACCACACCCCAAACGCGGGTACCTTCAGCGACCGGATCACCCAAAACAGCGGCGGGGTTAATATGCTCAGCGCTCAATTGCTCGATTTGACGCATTTTTATGCAGGTCCATTTCCGGCGGGTTTTGGCAATGCATTGTCTGGTGTAATGGATACGCGCCTGAGGAAGGGAAACAGCCAACAACGGGAATTCATCGGGCAGGCCAGCCTTATTGGACTGGATTTGGCGGCAGAAGGCCCATTTTCAAGGGATTCTGAAGCTGCTTACTTAGTCAATTACCGATATTCTACAGTAGGTTTGCTCAGTGCAATGGGGCTTGAACTCGGCGACGAAGCCATCCGGTTTCAGGATTTGTCTTTTAATCTGGTTTTCCCGGGCAAAAAGGGAGCACAAATTACCCTGTTTGGGGTAGGCGGACAAAGTGAAAATATTTTCAAAGGCGAACGCGACTCCACCCTCCGGGAATTTCAAAAAGACCGGTACGACATTACTTTTGAATCGCAAGCCGGCATTTTGGGTGCAACCGTTACCTTGCCTGCCGGTAATGGCGGACTTTGGCACACTGCAGCCGGGTTTTCCATGCTTGACAGCCGACGTTATAGCGATCTTGTGGACCGAAGCTCCTTGCCTTTCCGGGAAGAAGAGGATGTAGCCATCCAGCAAAAATTATCCGTTCATAGTTTCTTTAATCAAAAATTCAATGCCCGGTCAAGGCTCCGGGTTGGATTGCTGGCCACCCATCACGATTACGATCTCTTTTCTGCACAGGCTTTTGTCGAAGTTTTAGCAGAAGGAAAAGGCAGAGGCTGGCTCATCCAGCCCTACGCCAATTGGCAACAACAATGGCATCACTTTACTCTTAATGCCGGCCTCCAGGCTTCGTGGTTTTCCTTCAACCAAACTGGTTCTTTAGAGCCACGAGTGTCTTTAGAGTGGAAACCAAAAGGCAATCAGCACTTTAGCTTAGCGTACGGACTTCACAGTCAGTTGCAGGCACCACAGTTGTACTTTGCAGTTGCCGCACCGGATGAAAACCGGGCCCTCGCGGCTACTAAAGCAAACCACTTTTCGCTCAGCTATCGCAACGATGTCAGCGAAACGATGTACTATCGGCTCGAATTATACTTCCAGGATTTGTACGACGTTCCGGTCAGTGCAACGCAATTCAATTCTTTTTCAGCCTTAAATCTTACCGAGGGATTTGTAGAAGATGCGCTGGTCAATTTGGGCAGCGGTCGCAATTACGGGGCAGAAATCACCGTTCAACAGCGCTTTTCCCGCAATTGGTATTACCTGATCAATGCTACCTGGTATACAGCCCGATACAAGGGCAGCGATGGCATTGAGCGATACGCTCGTTTCGATGGTGCTTATGCCGCCAACGCCACCATTGGTAAGGAGTGGGATCGCAAACCCCGCAAGGGCAAAGCTGGTGCCTGGGGCGCAAATCTTCGGGTAATGCTGTCGGGTGGCCTTAGAGACACCCCCATTGATGAACCAGCTTCCGCAGCTCAGGGACGAACGATTTACCAAACAGATCGCGCCTTTGAGGTGAAACTGAGCGACTATTTCAGGGCGGATCTCCGTATCTATTATCGCCGGAACAGCGAAAATAGCAGCAGCACTCTGGCACTGGATATCCAGAACGCAAGCAACCAGCAAAATGTAGCATTCAGTTATTACGATACCCAAAAACGAGCGATTGTTGAAAAATACCAACTGGGCCTGATTCCGGTGTTGAGTTACCGGGTCGCTTTTTAATCAAAGATGCCAGACATTAGGTCAAGAGGGGAGGCAGAAAGTACAGGAGGCTTCGTAGCTTTGCACTAAACTTGCAATGCGGTTTAGGTCCTTGCAGGGTCCCCGAAAAATGCTGCCATTATCCAACTTTTCATGACGCAAATCAGCATCTAACGTTTTAAATCAAACATCTGAAGTCTACCACACACATGAAAGTTACAGAGTATTTTGAAAAGGCCGCAGGCCAGACGCTCATCTCTTTTGAAGTATTGCCCCCCCTTAAAGGTGGCAGAATGCAGGCTATTTTCGACACGCTTGACCCCCTGATGGAATTTAAACCCCCTTTTATTGATGTGACTTACCATCGGGAAGAGTTTGTTTATAAAAAGCGAACCAGTGGCTATTATGAAAAAACAGCCATTCGAAAACGCCCCGGAACGGTGGGCATTTGTGCCGCCATCATGCATCGCTACGGTGTTGATGCAGTGCCGCATCTGATCTGTGGAGGGTTTACCAAAGAGGATACAGAAAATGCACTCATTGACCTCAACTTCCTGAACATCAAAAACGTGCTGGCCATCCGGGGCGACGCCCGCAAGTTTGAAGGCCATTTTGTTCCCGAAGAAGGCGGGCACCACTATGCGCTGGACCTCGTCAAGCAAATTGCAGACATGAACCATGGCCGCTATCTCGACGACAATATCGAAAATGGTGACCGCACAGATTTTTGCATTGGCATCGCCGGATATCCGGAGAAGCATTTTGAAGCGCCCAATCTTGACCTTGACCTGACTTACACGTTGCAAAAGGTAGCAGCAGGCGCACAATACATCGTTACCCAGATGTTTTTCGACAATGCCAAATATTTCGATTATGTGAAGAAGTGCCGGGAAGCCGGGATTACCACCCCGATTGTTCCCGGTTTAAAACCAATCACGAAGCAATACCAGTTGAGCTCCATTCCCCGCCTGTTTTATATTGATTTGCCGGAGGATCTTGTCAAGTCAGTGCTGGCTGCAAAAGGCCCGGAACAAATCAAACAAGTGGGCATTGAATGGTGCATTCAGCAATCCAAAGAACTGAAGGCGGCAGGTGTTCCGTGCCTCCACTACTACACGATGGGCGACGTAGAAACGATCAGAAAAATTGCGGAATCTGTTTATTAAGCCTCGAACATGGAACAATACCTCATCCAAAACTACATTAACGGGGATTGGAGCGCAGCACAATCCGGCAATTTTTTGGACAACTACGAGCCGGCAAAAGGCAAGGTTTATTCCCGCATACCGGATTCGGATGCCCGCGATGTCGAACTTGCTGTTATTGCCGCCCGGCAAGCAATGTCTTATTGGTCAACATGTGGCGTACAACAACGTTTCCAAACCCTGATGCGCATCGCCGACCTCATCGAACGGGATCTGGAGAGCTTTGCCCGCGCAGAGAGTAAGGACTCCGGGAAAGCCCTTTTTTTGGCACGCACCATAGATATTCCCAGAGCCATCGCCAATTTTCGTTTTTTTGCAACGGCTATGCTGCATTTCAGCTCGGAAGCGCACCCAATGGAAGCTGAGGCCGTTAATTTTACGCTGCGACAGCCACTTGGTGTAGTAGGTTGTATTTCTCCCTGGAACCTGCCACTTTATTTGTTCACATGGAAAATAGCCCCCGCACTGGCTACCGGCAATTGCGTCATAGCCAAGCCCTCCGAACTAACCCCCATGACGGCTTACCTGCTGTCGAAAGTTTGCGCAGAAGCCGGATTGCCGGCAGGGGTACTCAACATCCTTCACGGGCTGGGGGCCAAAGTAGGCCAGGCCATTGTGGAACACCCGGATATCAAAGCCATTTCGTTTACGGGTGGCACAACGACCGGTCGAAGCATTGCCCAAACTGCGGCACCGATGTTCAAAAAATTATCGCTGGAATTGGGCGGTAAAAACCCTGTGCTGATTTTTGGCGACGCTCCATTTGAAGAGATGCTGAATACGACAGTTCGTTCTTCTTTTTCCAACAATGGCCAAATTTGCCTTTGCGGTTCGCGCATTTACATCCAGCGCCCCATTTATGAGCGCTTCCGGGAGGCTTTTGTAGCACGGGTTAAGGCCCTCGTCGTTGGTGATCCGTCCGATCCGGAGACCAGGCAGGGTGCACTTGTTTCACAACAACATCTTGAAAAAGTGACCGGCTACATCAGGCTTGCCCAGGAAGAAGGCGGTACCATTCTTTGTGGTGGCGAGCAGGTTACCCTGCCGGGAGAGCTGGCAGGGGGCTATTACCTTCAACCCACTGTTATTGAAGGTTTGCCCATTGGGTGCCGCACCAACCAGGAAGAAATATTTGGCCCTGTGGTTACCATTGCACCTTTTGATACAGAAGAAGAAGGCCTTGCTTTAGCCAACGGCACCAACTACGGCCTCGCAGCAACGGTCTGGACCAACGACCTGATGCGGGCGCACCGCGTTGCAGAGCAGTTGCATTTTGGGATCGTATGGATCAATTGCTGGATGCTGCGCGACCTCCGCACCCCTTTTGGCGGTGTGCGGCAATCAGGCGTAGGACGCGAAGGCGGGCTGGATGCTTTGCGTTTTTTTACAGAACCCAAAAACGTTTGTATCCGTTATTGGTAGCTGATGTCACCCTTCTACCAATTTGATCCACAAGGGTAAATTGTAATACGTGGTTACCCGGCAAATTTTCCTGTTTTTCACCTCCAGAAAAGCACCTGCCGGTAAAATGTAGGTTTGGCCGTGTGCTGGCGGCAGGCCTTCCCCCCCTTTTTTGTAAATGCCGTGTACCACAAATTCCACTGCAATCCGATTCCCGGCTTCATTGATCATGTAAACCAGATCGTGCAGGGTTTCTTCATACGCTTCATCCATTTGCTGCAAAAACTGTGCATACAGATCCACTCCGATACGCACTTCGCCCTGGTTTACTTCGTGGCGGATTTCCGGATCAAGCAGGGCCAGCATCCCCGCCCAGTCTTTTTGGTTAAAACAAGCATAGTACTGCTTTATGAGTTCTGCAGATTGCATTCGATTGGTGTGTTTTATTTTTGCAAAAAAGAGACATTCTTCTCACCCTGCAAAAGGAAAAGGTTAAATTTTACTTAAACTCGATCCTTCTGCACAGCAATTCTTTCTTTTTTTCGCTCTAACAGCAAGTATCTTTCTCACCTGAATAACTTTGTTCTGTATGAAAAAAAGAATGCTCTTTTGCCTGACTTTTGCTGTAGCAGCTACCCTGCTTTCTGCGCAAAGCAATTGTTTCATCGGTCTTCATGGCGGGATCACCCAAAGCAGGTTCTACAGCCCCGACGGACTAAACTATGCAAATGAAAGAGAAATCTTTATCCGTCCCAACTTTGGCATCAGCCTGCGACATGATTTCAAAGAAAAATTTTACTGGCAGGCCAATTTACAATACCAGCAATTTGGAGAACAGGTTTTGCTGATCAACGATTTAAGATGGCCCAGTGAACAAGACGGAAACGGGGGCTATACACCCGATCCTAACTTGCCGCATCGCCTTGAATATTACCAAAAAACAGATTATGTGTCTTTTCGGGCGGGAGTAGGGTATTACCTGTGGCGCTCTGAAAAATTCAGACTGGGGGTAATGCCTTTTGCAGCCGCTGATTTTTTCATCAAAAACAAAGAGGAACAACGGTTCGTATATGATGACGGGCATTTTGACTCGGAACCGGGGACAGAATATTATGGCAATGGTGAATTCCGCAAGGTCAACCCTGCAGCGGGTCTTGCCCTCAGTTTTCAGGCAAAGCTCAGCCCAAATCTGGATGTTTTTCTTTCACCGGATGCCACCATTCAATTGATGCCCACTACCACTGGCATCGATGATACCCACCGCTATCACGCACTGGGATTAAATGCCGGTATTTTTTACAGGCTGTAAGACAGATGGATATTTGAGGCGGTCTGCAAAAAAAGTCAGCCCGACTTTTTGGGTTAACGGATGTGACCGCCTCAAATAACAGATGATCAACGCTTATCTATTTGCAAAACCATCCCCACCGCATTTTTACCTTTTGTATCGGCTTTAAAGGCAATGGTTTCACCAGCCTGAAAAGCAACGCTGCTAACGCGCTGGTCGGCTAAGGCTTCTTTTAATTTATCCACATAATTCCGCTGGCGGCTGGCGTTGATTCGCTGGTTGAACTGCTGCGCATCGAGTTGAGTTTTGGAAATCACGATCGCCATAAAATCAGAGTTGCCCAGATCATCTGCTTTCAGCGATTCGTCTTTCGGGAACAGTCGTGTACCTGTAATGCCGCAATAGGGTGAATGCTTTTGGGTGTATGGAAAAAGCACATAGCTTGATCCGTCTGTTTCCTGACCAAAAACATAGGCATAGCATTCGATGCTGTTGGCGAGCAGAATTTTGAATTTATCTCCTTTCCGGATGGGGTTAACCGTTTTAAAAATCAGGTCGCCGGCCTGCCGCAGCGCAATGGTTTTTTCAGAAGCCATGTCGAGCAAGCCGAATTCAACCGCTAATTTATTTTGATCTGCCGCTTGTTGGGTCGCGCTGCCCATAGGGTACAATCCGTATGCTTCTTTTGTAAAATGCTCGAAATCCCGATAGCGCACCCAGGCCATGCCTCGGTCTCCCCAGTCTTCGCCCCAACTGTTCATGATCTGGAATGCTCCGCCTTCGAGGTTGTCGTCATAGCCTATAACACACATGGCATGGCCGCTGTACCCGCGCATGGAGTAGTCACTTTGTGTTGGATACCAAATTTTTTGGCCAACCATCCGGCTCATGAACGTGCCCCCGACCATCATACCAATCACAACAGGGGCGCCTTGTGCCAGGTTTTGGCGAATGCCCTGAATATCGGCAGGTGCAGAAGGCTGACTTCCTTCTGACAAGCGATTGAAGCCTTTGATTTTAAATTGCTGAGCATTGCGTTTTTCATTAGCGTCCGGATAATTCGAGCAGGTACGATCGTCATATTGAAACTGATTAAAAGGCAGTGCACCATTCTGTTGCATGGTTTTCATGGCATCGAGCATGTACGCGCCCTGACAATCTTCCAATGCAATCTGATTATAGAGATAAGCCGGACTGAAGGCAACACTATTCGGATTTTGTCCGGTCGCTTTTGCATGTAAAATTGTACGTGCGCTATAGGCACTGGCCCAGCCTACGCAGGATCCTTGTTGTCCCTGATGTCGCCGGGAAGGTGCATATTTTTCCAGTGATACTCGCGATGGCAGTTCATTAAAACTCCCGTAAGCGAGGGGTTCAAAAACTTCAGCTTTGTCGTAGCGCTCCTCGCTCAGGGCCGCTCCGAGCGAAAAACCTTCCCCGCCGGCCCCTCCGCCGGAAAGCATTTCCTGCCCGCCAAAGAAAAAATACCAGGCCCCTCCGATGAGGAGCATGGGGATGAGCAATTTTGGGCGTTTGAAAATAAACAGTAACACAAGCGGGAGAAATTTCAGCAAGGGGCCTAAACCGCCGCCGCTATTGTTATTTTGTGGTCGCTGGCCTCCGCTCTGCGGATCATCGGGTTCTAATCGGATTGGCATAGTATCGTTTGTTTGATTGAAAAAATAGGACAGGCTCCAAATTTACGACTGATTCATCAGCTGATGGTCACCTGTGGAATGGATAAGCTAAAAAGTCCGCTAACGCTTATTTTTTAAAAATAAAATATACCGCCAGCACTAAAAACCCAAAACCGATAAGGTGATTGATTCGAAAGGTTTCTGTGCGAAAAACAAGCAATGAAAAAACAGCAAACACAACGAGGGTGATGACTTCCTGAATGACTTTTAATTCGACAAGCGCAAAGGGGCCGCCGTTGCCTTTATATCCTATTCGATTGGCCGGCACCTGAAAGCAATATTCGAACAGAGCCACCCCCCAACTGATGAGAATGATGCCAATCAGGCCAATTTTTTCAAAGGCCTTCCAGTCTTTAAATTTCAAATGGCCATACCAGGCCAATGTCATAAAAATATTAGACAAGAGGAGGAGCAAAATGGCATAAGTTCCTTTCATCGGATGCTGAGCTGCGGCAGTTCACTTTCAGGTTCTAAAGAAGGATAAAGATACCAGTACAAATCAAAAAAGCGCGGTGCTGATTCTGAAATAAAATTACTCACTGCATTGCTCAGTACAACAATGCCAATTTGATCTTCGACGGAAAAAGCGACTTCTCCCCGATACCCGTTGACGAAGCCGCCATGGTAAATCAGCCGTTTGTCATCAGAGCGCTCCATAACCCGCCAGCCAAGTGCATACCAGGCTCGCTCCAAAGGCCGCCATTGGTACAAAGTGGATTCACGCAACGGCATTGCTACCTGTGGGGTAAAAATTTCGCGCAATGTAGCGGGTTTGATGACTTCCTCGTGGTGCCCCATCAACAAACGCAGCCATTGTGCCATGTCATAAATACTGGCATTCACTCCGGCAGCCGGGGAGGCTGAATAATAGCGGGGAGAAATATCCATGAGAAAATAACCTTTATTGTTGACCCCGTGAGGCAGGGCTACATTAGACGAACGCATCATGGCATTGTAGCCCGTAGAAGCATCCTTCATCCCGGCAGGTTCAAATATCCGTTCCGCCATTAAGGCATTGTAAGTGTGTCCGCTGCTGTTGGCAATGACATCGCCGATAAGGCTGTAAGCGACATTTTGGTAGTCGTGGTGTTTGCCAACCTGATAGGGAAGTTTTACATCTTTCAATTTGCCTACGATCTGCTCGTATTCCAACCCATCGTTGAGCAGGTTGGAGTAGGCATGACGCGGCAAACCTGTGGTGTGGCTCAGGATATGGCGCAGATTCAGGATTTGGGTACTTTTTTTATCGCGCAGCTTAAAGTCCGGAACGTATTGAATAACCGGATCGTCCCAATGAAGGGTTCCGTCTTCTACCAGCAAGCCCGTCAATACCGGTGCAAAGCCTTTGGAAAGGGAAGCAAGCCGGAAAACAGTATGCACATCAATGGAGTCCTTTGTGCCGATTTGCTTCAGTCCAAAACCCCGCAGATAGGCGATTTTCCCGTTTTTGACAATAGCAACCGCCGCTCCGGGAACCCCTTCTTTCTCCAGGGCTTCTTCCACATAAGCTTCGTACTCTTCCACAATACGCCGGAAACCAGGATCAGTAATCTCTGATACGCCCAATTCTTCTTCCCGGTTAGCCTGCTGGAGCAGCACGGGAGAGGCTGCTGTTGCTCCCCGTCGGGCAAACATAAGTGTCAGGATAAGACCAAGGCCGACTAAAGAGGAAATGATGATTCTATTGTTCATGGCGTATATTGAGAAACAGCCGCAATTATAACAATAAAAAGGCTTTTGAGCAAGCGCGTTTTATTATGCCTTATTTGCCAATTGCCCGCACGCTGCATCTATATCCTTCCCGCGGCTGCGGCGCACGGTAACCATGATGTCTTTTTTTCTAAGGTAGGCAGCAAACCGGTCAATTTGATCTGCTTCGGCTTTTATAAAAGGCGCGTCGTCAATTGGGTTGTATTCAATGATATTGACCCTTACAGGGAAGCGGACACAAAGCTCCGAAAGCTTTACTGCGTCTTCCAAACTGTCATTGATGCCCTGAAAAGCGATGTACTCGTAGCTGATGCGGTTGCGGGTCTTCTGATAAAAATAAGAGAGGGCATCCATCAGTACAGAAAGGTTATTTTGCTCATTGATGGGCATGATCTCATTGCGCTTTTCATCGTCGGCAGCATGCAGGGAAAGAGCCAGATTGAACCGCACTTCGTCATCAGCCAATTGACGGATCATTTTTGCAATACCCGCAGTGCTGACGGTAATGCGGCGCGGCGACATCCCTAACCCTTTTGGCGAAGTTAGCCGCCCGATGCTTTCCAGCACATTGCGGTAAGCCAGCAAGGGTTCTCCCATGCCCATGTACACCACATTTGTAACAGGGTGCTTAAAAGCATCCAGGCATTGCCGGTTGACAAGGACAACCTGGTCAAAAATTTCCGCAGCATCCAGGTTCCGCACCCGCTTCATGCGCCCTGTGGCGCAAAATTTGCAGGTAAGGCTGCATCCGACCTGACAAGAGACACAGACCGTGAACCGGCCATCTTCAGGTACCGGAATCAGTACAGCTTCAATGAGGTGACCGTCGTGCAGCCGAAAGCGGGATTTGATGGTGCCATCCGAACTATGCTGAACTTTATCCACTGATATGGGCCTGATTTCAAAACTTGCCGACAATTGCTCCCGCAATGTTTTGGGCAAATTTGTCATGGCTTCAAAATCATGAACTCCTTTTTGCCACAGCCACTCCTGCACCTGACGGGCACGGAAAGCGGGTTGCCCCATTTCTTTGAACAGATCTTCCACAGCGGCGTCAGAGAGCAGCCGGATGTCTTTTTTTATGTCAGTGGCGGTAGTCAATACTGCTGATTTATGATTACGAAGCGGATTTGATGGTGCAAATATACATGATTGCCCGGGTAACCGCACATCTTTTGCCGTTGTACCGCCCTATCATTCAGGCGGGTAATCACCAGGAATCAATTCGATTTCCAAAAATATGGTGTCAATAGTACCAACATCGTAAAAATTTCGAGGCGTCCCAACAGCATTAAGAAAGAGAGCACCCATTTCACTTCTGCAGAAAGCCATGCAAAATTATCTACCGGGCCAACTTTGCCAATGCCAGGGCCTACATTGCCAAGGCAGGTAGCAACAGCACCAATGGCAGTAAGGAAATCTACCCCCAATATGGCCAGTACCAACGACCCCAGAACAAAAAGAATGAGGTACAATAACAGAAAGATAAAAATGTGAATCAGAATCCGGCCTGCCACAACCTCTCCGTTCAGTTTTAAAGGTACAATCGCCCTGGGATGAATGAGCCGTTTGAACTCAAGGATTGAATTTCGAAAAAAAACGAGGTTCCGGATAATTTTAATGCCTCCTGCGGTTGACCCTGCACAAGCTCCGATGAACAACAATACGAAAAACAGCATCGTCAGTCCGTCCGACCACGACGTATAGTCCGCTGTAATGAACCCTGTGGTTGTAATGACAGATACCAACTGAAAAAG
>JABWAJ010000685.1 GCA_013361075.1 Saprospiraceae bacterium
AAAGATAAGAAAAAAAACCGGGTGTTTATTGTTGATTTTCATGAAAACCATTGTGGGGAAGTGGAGCGTTACGAAGTCTCCGGCGTCAGGGAGGTCGGTTGGAAAGATGGCGAATGGTGGGTGGAAGGGATTATGATGCTTGGGTTTGAGTTTTGAGCAACCCATCCCATGATCATGGTATTGCGTCCTTCAGGATTTACCCCTATCCTTACCCCCAAATCCACGGATCATGATCAAAATTGCCATCTACGAAGACAACCACGCCCTGCGCGAAGCCCTGGAAATTCTCATCACCGGTGTACCCGGCTTCGAATTGGTGGGCGCTTATCCTAACTGCATCAACATCGAAGCCGACCTGCGCCGTGCCGAACCCGACGTCATCCTGATGGACATTGACCTGCCCGAACGCAGCGGCATCGAAGGGGCCTACATTGTGAAGCAGCAGGCCCCGACCGTGGAAGTGCTCATGCTCACCGTTTTCGACGACAACGATAAGGTCTTTCAGGCAGTCTGCGCCGGCGCCAGCGGCTACCTGCTCAAAAAAACGCCACCTGCCAAAATCCTGGAAGCCATCGAAGACATTTACAACGGCGGCGCCCCCATGACGCCGGTCATTGCGCGTAAAGTTCTGCAACTTTTCCCCCGCGCCCCTGCTGTCAACACCGAAACCGACAAACTCACGCCCCGTGAGCAGGAAGTCCTCAGTAGCTTAGCCAAAGGCAACAGCTACAAAATGGTCGCCGATGAGCTTGGCATCAGCATCGAAACAGTGCGCACCCACATCAAAAGGATTTATGAAAAACTGCACGTGCATTCGGTGGCGGAGGCAATTGCGAAGGCGTTTTTGAAGTAGGGGATAGATGGCGTCACATGATTGTGGGATTGTGGAAATGTATAAGAATGGCGTTTTTTGTATTGGGAAATACATTTTAATTAATGGGATATTCGGAAATCTATCAAACTTGCCTAATTTACAGCAGTTTTGTTGTTATCTCGTAAATCATTTGCAAATTCAGTATCCGGTATGTATAGACCCATCAATCCATTATCCTTAACTGCCACTTTAGGAGACCCCAATCCGGCTCTGTCTCATGGACGGGCTATGCAGAGCGGAGTGCATTTGAGATGGGCATTTGATCCGGAGTTTGGTTATCCGGAAGGAGGGTTTGAGTTATTTCGGATTGTGGGAGAGTCAATTGATCTGATCTATAAATGGACCTTTGAAAAAACACTTCTTGAGATCATTCAAGATCACAACCAATCCGGCTATTACGATAATTGGATCCAAAAAATCCCTTCTAATATTGAAAACTTTCACGATCAATTACGCAAACTTGAACCACGCTATCATCTAGCCAATCCTAAACCATTAGAAAGATTCAGTCACGCCTTGCTCCTGGATTACGAAAATCAGGATCACAAAAAACACAAGGCCCGCATTGGTGTCTTAAACAGCATTTTACTGGCAGCAACCGACCCCAACTTTGCAAAAATTGCAGGGCTTTATTTTGTAGATACTTTTCCTCAAAGCCAAGCTGTTGAAGGTCCGGTAAATATATCTTACTGTGTAGGAGGAATCTGGGGCAATCAAAGGTCGTTACAAAAAGAAATAAAATTTGAGGACTTCAAGGAAGCTGAACTCAAGCAAGCTTTGCGCCGGGATATCGTTTCAATCTATCCCAGTATGGGCGGTAAGTTTGCGTATGAACAGATCCCTTACAATCCCGATAACCTAACACCTCCTTCTCCCCGGTTTTTCTTCAGCGGCCCGGGAAACCGCAAGATCCGTTTTGTTTTTGACCGCCCTGTAGAGGAGTTTACCTTAAGTGGCGCTGAGATTCGAACTATGGCCCAGGGTGTTTGGCTGGATAAATTCTTATTCCAGGCAGCTGAAATAAGTCAGGATAGTATAATCATCAAACGACCAGGAATGCCTTTCAATGAAGTGGAGCTATGGGCTTCCTCCAATTTATTGTGGGTGTTAAATAGGTTGGCTTATAGGATTAAAAGCGGAGAATTAGGCAATCAAATTTCCTCGGTACAGAGTATTACTAATAATGGCGCCAATCAATTATCAAATGCTCCCGTATTAGGCGTTCCCTGGGCAGAACCTGCCACCCCTGTATTAAACGAACAAGGTCGGCTGGAAATGCCAAAATCACAGGTGAATTTGACGGTACAATACTTTCACCCTAACCTGAATTTACCCACTCAACCCATCAAATATATTTTCGGGAAAAGGGATGGCGCTTCTATCGAGCTTAATCCATCTGAAATATTCAACGACGCTTCTTTAAATCGTTTAGAATCAGATGTATTACCTGATCTACTGGCATGGTTTCCGTTTGACGGTGATATTAGAGAACGAAAGAGCAAAATTTCCCCAACGGTGCATGGCAAGCCCCGCTTTTCACGCCATACACCTCCCGATACGCTTACGAACTTGACAAATGCCTCCTCTTCCGTACGAACGGTGGGTAACCAATCTGTTTTTTTTAATGGGGATACCCGCTTGGAATTAGATCATTTTCCTTTACTTAAC
>JABWAJ010000686.1 GCA_013361075.1 Saprospiraceae bacterium
TAATTGTTGAACGATGGAAAACCTGGGGCCGCACAACGTACACGTAATGAATGGGTAGTTGAAACGGCGGTTGGTTGCGTCATGCATTTCCTTTCTGCATTCGCGACACAAAGCAAAATCCGGAGAGAACATTAAATTCGGAGCTGCTTTTACATCGCTTTGCAGGATGCTAAATGCAGTAAAAGATTCAAAATCAACGGTTTTAGTTGCAATGTCATGAATGTGGGCGATTTCCGGAGCGCCCTCCTGGAGGTCATTTAAAAAATTTCTAAGTGCTGTATCATTGGCATTGACCCTGATGTGCAATCCGTCAGAAGCATTGTTGACCCACCCGGGCAACGCATGTTGTTGCGCCAGCCTCCAGACAAAAGGCCGGAAGCCAACTCCCTGTACCTGGCCTTTAATATGGATATGGTAGGTATGCATACAATTGTTTGTGATGAAACCCGACTGATTGCTATCCGGCCGGGACCATTTTTTTGGCCTCTATCCGTTCCAGTAACCATTGGCACCAAAAATCCAGACCTTCACCGGAAGTACTGGAGACTGCGATGGCTTCAATTTCCGGGTTGACACTACGCGCGTCTTCTATCGCTGCTTCTACACTAAAGGGCAGATAGGGCAATAAATCTGATTTTGAAATGAGTAACAACTCACTGGTGAGAAACATGCGCGGGTATTTTTTCGGCTTGTCGTCACCTTCCGTTGTTGCGAGCAAAGTAACGCGAAAGTCTTCTCCCAAATCAAATGCCGCCGGACATACCAGATTGCCCACATTTTCAACAAATAAAAGGTCAAGATCCCGGGTATCGAAATGGTCAAATGCCTGGAGGATCATTTGTGCTTCAAGGTGGCAAACGCCATTTGTGACAATCTGCATGGAAGGTATCCCGGTTTCCCGGATCCGGATCGCATCGCGCTCCGTTTCAAGGTCACCAACCAGAACTGCCATTTTTATTTTGTCTTTCAGACGCCGGGCTGTTTCCTGCATCAGTGTGGTTTTGCCGCTTCCTGCGGAAGAAGTAATGTTGACCAGCAGCGTGCCTTGTCCATCCATTTTTTCACGGATGGTTCTTGCTACAAAATCGTTGGCTTTGAGCAGACTAAGAGTTGTGTTATCGCATTGAATGGCCCCAACGGGCAGGCGGTTGGACTTGGCAAATGGCATACCGAATCGTAGTTTAGTATTTTTATTGGAGTGAAAGGGAATTTAAATTACAAAGTTATACGAAAAAACAGCTTTAGAAAATATTTTCTAATCATTAGGAAAAGATTCCTAATAATCAGAAAGGAAGCGGATTTTCCTGAAAACCTCAAATTGGCAATGGAGGCAAATTTCCTTTCACCTTACTTTGCATGTTGCATTAAGTTCTGCTACCTTGCTCCAGGACATAAACGAAAACCGTAGTTGCCCATGCCGGATAAGCCCAGATTCAACAATCCATACCGCACGGATATCCCTATTTTTCTGGCATTGATTCCTTTTATCAGTGCTTTTAACTACTACCTGACTTATTCCAATATTCAGTTTAACGGTTTTTTGGTGCTGACCTTTTCGATTGACACGGTGCAGGGATACCTCGCCTGGTGGGGAGTACGCGCCTTCATTCTTTTCCTCGACAAAAAATGGCCTTATGAAAATGGTCTTTTCCGGCGCATTGCCTTTCAATTAGTCAGTACGACCATTATTGGCCTGGTGATCATCAGCCTTTTGACCGAATTGGTGAGCTGGATCGCAAAAGGGAAACCGGCGCCCCTTCATTTCTACACCCTTGACCTGGTGATCATCAGCATTTGGTTTTTTGTAATCAATGGCATTTACCTTGTGCTTCATTACCATAACTTGTGGCACCGGTCAGAAGTAACGCGTCGGGAAGCACAGCGATCAGTAATTGAAGGGCTGGTGGTGAAACACGGCAAACAAGACCTGCGGCTGGATTTTTCGGAACTTGCCGGATTTTATGTTGACAATGAATATGCGGTAGCCTGTCAGCTGAGCGGCAAAAGGTACTATCTCGGTCAATCGCTTGATAAAATTGAAAAAGGCCTGCCGGGGGCTATTTTTTTTCGGGTCAACCGGCAATTCATCCTTCACCGCCAGGTGGTGGCTGGATTCAAACGCGGAGAAAATGGCAAAATACTGGTCTTGCTGATTCCACAAGAATATTTCCCATCCGAAATCCCGGTAAGCCGTACCAAAGCGCCTGCATTTAAAAGTTGGTTTCGGCCGGAATGACACATTTCAACGGAAAACTTGCTACACTTCGCCGGAAAAGCCCTGAAAACTGATGTTTCCAGGCTTGTGTCAGGCTTAATATTGCTTCAAAAATGATCATGCAAACAAAATTTTTGCAGGCATTGGCAATAGCATGCTGCCTGGTTTTTAGCCTTCAGTCACAGACCACGGCGCCTGATCGCTACCGGAATTTTCCTGTTGTACTTACCCTTCAATTTCATTCCCTGAGTCTGCCGTTTCAGGATATAAAAAACAATTTTTCCAATGTTGGAATAGGCATTGGAACCGAAG
>JABWAJ010000687.1 GCA_013361075.1 Saprospiraceae bacterium
CTTTTTGAGCCCAAAATGTCTTTCCCGAAGGGAATCTCAAAAAGGCTTGTCGCCATAATGCGCCCTGGTTTTCAGATTTAAAAGTCGGGAAAACTGACGATTTGATCTTTATCCTGGCTTTAGGTTGGCTCCTCAGCTCGCCGCTGATTTTTGCCTGGTTTTCACGTCAAAAGCACAGGTGTATCTGGCTGATGTTCATTGTTTAACCTGCGCAGATCCCCCGCGGGGATGACAATCCTGAAAGGCAAAAATAGGCGCCCTAACCCGCAACCCAACGCATAGCGGGATGAGGTTGTGTAATAAGGTGCAAAGGGCAAGGGGCAAAAAGCAATAATTTCGTAAAATGAAACAATTCCGTAAACTCAATCTGATTGCTTCCGAAAACATCAAACTTTACGAAACAAAATTGCCCACTTGCCCTTTGCCAATTTGCCCTTTGCTAATTTGCCCTTTGCTAATTTGCCCTTTGCCAATTTGCCCACTTGCCCCTTACCAATTTGCCAATTACTCAATAAATCTGCCAACCACTCAATGGCGCTTTTTTGAAGGATGCAACGACCACATCTTTGCCTCATCGAAATCACCTATTCAATCACAAAACAATGAAAAAAATAATTTATCTGCTGTTAGCCTGGCTGCTTTGTCCTTGCCTCCTTGAAGCGCAAACTTTCGCTCCCACCATCACTTATGGCGTCAAAGCCGGTCTCAATTTTTCCGGGCAATCGCGGGCCGATGCTGAAGGCTATAACGACTACATCGTTTCGGGGCGCACGGGATTCCATCTTGGGGTTATGGTAGACGTACTGCCGGTCTGGGAAACTCCTGTCCATTTTCAGGCACAATTGCTGTACCAGGGCAAAGGCGGCACCCACAAAAGAAAGTCGGATGGCGCTAATGAAACCACCATTGCAATGGATTATGTAGAATTGCCAATCCTTGGCGTGTACAAGCACAAACAGCCTTTCGGCAAATTGTATGGCGGCCTCGGCCCGGTATTGGGCTATGCCTTAGGTGGCAAATTGGAGCAGAACGGCGAAACGAAAAAAATGTTTTCCGACGAAATCCAGAACTGGAAGCGCAGTGATTTTGGCCTGATGTTAATTGCCGGCGTAGAACTACCCAATGGCTTCACAGCCGGACTCAACTTCAACCTTGGTCTAAAAGATATTTACGATCACGAGGCTGCAAATATCAAAAATCGCAATTTTTCCCTGACGGTAGGGTATCACCTGCAGCGATAGGCGATGAGGAATCACCCGACTGAGTGCCTGTTCGCGAAATCCCGGGCAAGCTCAAAAAAAACACGGCATAATCCCGGAAACAGATACAATTTTCCCACAGAAATCATCCCGTTCGGCCCCGCTGGTTGATGCTGGCGGGGCTGTTTTTTTGGTTCAAAAACCATTTGCGGCTTTTTCCGTTTCTTTTCCGCTATGTTCAACGTTGTCTGGTTTAAACGAGATCTTCGCCTGCGCGACCATGCGCCCCTGCAAGCCGCTGTCAGGGATGGGTTGCCGGTACTGTTGGTGTACCTCTTCGAACCTGCGGTTTTGGCACATTACGACAGCAATCCGCGGCACTGGCGTTTTGTGTGGCAATCGCTCCAGGACATGCAGCAACAATTAACCCCTTACCAGCAAACGATTTTTATTGCCAACCAGAATGCGTTTCCCTTTTTTGAACAACTGCTGTTGAAACAGGCGGTGCATTCGGTCTATTCCCACGAAGAGACGGGAGTGAGATTGACTTTTGACCGCGATCTGCAATTGAAGCGCCTCTTTTTGAACCGGGGTGTGTTGTGGCGGGAGTTCCCCCAGTCGGGTATCCGGCGCGGATTGTCGCATCGTGCGGGCTGGAAAGATCAGTGGTTCGATCAGATTCGGGCGCCTCTGCAACACCCCGAACTGGCGGCATTGAAATCATTTGCCCTGCCGGAGGCAGCTCAACGGGCGCTTGCGGGACCGCCTTTACCTGCTTTTTTATCGGAGCAGCCCGAAGGTTTCCAGCCCGGTGGAGAGACTTCCGGATGGCGATATTTGCATACTTTCATGGAAAAACGCATTGAAGGCTACCTGCGTCAAATTTCCAGACCTGCCCAGAGTCGCCGCTCCTGTAGCCGGTTATCGCCTTATTTGGCATGGGGAAACTTGTCGGTGCGGCAGGTTTTTCAATTTGCGGAAAAACAGGCCGGAATGGTGGGTAACAAACGCAACTTAGAGCAGTTTTTGTCCCGATTGCGCTGGCGCGACCATTTTATCCAAAAGTTTGAAAGCGAGTGCCGAATGGAATTCGAGAACATCAACCCGGCGTTCAATCACCTGCGCACGGAAGTAGATGAACGCCTGTTGCAGGCCTGGAAAGATGGACAAACCGGCTTTCCGCTCGTAGATGCCTGTATGCGCTGCGTAAAAGCGACCGGCTACCTCAATTTTCGCATGCGTGCCCTGCCGGTTTCCTTCCTCACGCATACGCTTTGGCAACCCTGGCAAGCTGGTGCGGGTTTTCTGGCGCAGCAATTTCTGGAT
>JABWAJ010000091.1 GCA_013361075.1 Saprospiraceae bacterium
CCTCGCCGTCTTTTTCAGCGCTTTCTACTTTACCCAGCACTAAATTGCCACCCGCAGGCGACGTCATAAGCCCCATGAGTTCGTTGTCGAAAAAGCTGAGGGCAGCCACTGAACCGGTTACTCCACGGATGATGCCCCGGTAGTGGAGTCCTTCTTCTACAGGCGCCAGGGCATTGGTTCCGCTTTCCCTGACCATTGGGCCGTCGCTGAAAACATGAACCCGTACGAGGTCAATTTTCACCGGCTGCCCTTTTCCGGAAGGCAAAACAAAGGTAAATCCCTCAGGCGCTTCTGCCTGGAGTTGTTGCAGTACTTCAGCATTCAGATCAAACAGTTGATAATCGGTGAGTTCGGCATCAAGCAAGTCGGATTGGTCGCGTTTGGCCGTAGTGGCACTGAGAAGGGTAAATTCCTGGAGCGGTTGTCCGCTGTTCCGGTAATCCATTACCAATTGGGATGGCTGGATAGATGCAGGTGTGTTCTGGGCCGAGAGCGTGCATAGCAGCCCCAGGACGCCCAGGAGGGTGGTTGAAAATCTCATGTACTTAAATCGGTTTTCGGTAAAAAAATTATAAAAAAGGGTGCTTCCCATGCTATTGGGGGTGTCTTAGAAGCAGCAACATGCAACGTGCAAAAGGCAACTTGCCCTTGTCTTTTGCCACTTGAGACAATCCCCGGTGTTTGTCGTAATCCGAAAAAGCGCTTGTGCAGACAAATCGCCCGTGTAAAGGGGAAATTCGAATCAGAAAGATTTATCAACAAAAGCGTTATGCCTAAAACGGCGCATCGTCTGTCATAGTTTGTTGATTTTTCAGGCAATTAGGAAACGGTAGGGCAGGACTCCTATATGGGTACGTATCAATTTGTAAGCGGTCGTTTTTTGGAGTTAGGGGTCTTGTAGCCGGTTTTTGAGCAAAAAATGGCCTTTTTAGGGCGTTTATGTAAGAAAAGAGGCCTTTCCCCCTTGAACTTTTAGTCCGCTGCAAGGTTCATTGAAAGGATGGTTCCTGAGCCTGCCGAAGGAATGAGTTCAGCAAATATGGAAGCAAAAAAAGAAGTATTCATCAACCCGATAGACAAAGACAAGGTGGCGGAAAACCCGCACCTGCTGCCCTATGCCCACACCGTTGGCGGCGCGTTGATTGAGCCGATAGACCGAGGCAAAGTGAAAGGGCGCGCCATGGCGGCCATGTACGAACAAACCGACCGCCAACTCGCCCAACTTCGGGAGCAAATTGAATTGCTGGCCCGCCAGGCTAAAGTGATCCACGACCGGATTGCCATTTCAGAGGAGATCTATTTGTCGGAAATGAACTTCGAGCCGCTTCACGGCCATACCTATCACCTGTACCGCCGCTCCAACGGGCGTTCTGTGCTTTCCATGATTGGCCCCGATGAATGGGGAACCCGGATGCCCATGGATTTTGTGGCCTCTGCGCGGTTGCTGGCGGATCACACGTGGGAGGTGTTGTGATAGCCAGCCGGGGTTGTGTAATCAGGTGCAAGTTGCAAAATGCAAAAGGCAATAATTTCGTGAAATGAAATTATTTCGTAAAATCACTCTGTTTGATTGCAAAAACATTGAGCTTTACGAAATAAAATTGCCTTTTGCCCCTTGCCTTTTGCCCCTTGCCCCTTGCCCCTTGCCTTTTGCCTTTTGCCTTTTGCCTTTTTACACAACCCCGGCTATCCCTCATCAAACATTTCGCTATATTTGCGAACGACGAATAACCATAAAACCGTCCCTGTCAAAATACTCGATGGACCAACTGCCAAAAATCTTCATCGCTTACGCACGGGAGGACAAACCCCTTCTCCAAAAACTGCGCACCCACCTCAATGTGATGAAGCGGCAGCAGCATTGCGAGATTTTCTACGACGGCGAAATCATGCCCGGCGAAACCTGGGACGAACGCCTGAAAGCCGAACTCCACACCGCCCACATCTTTGTCCTGCTCGTCACCGCTGAGTTTTTGGACAGCGACTACGTCAACGAAACGGAACTGCCCAAAATCTTAGATCGCCGCAGCAAAGGCGAAGCGGAAGTCATCGCCGTCATCCTGAAAGACTGCCTCTGGGAATACACGGAATTGCAACACCTGCAGGTAGTGTTAAAAGACGAACACCCGATCGAAGCGGTTGATGGTTATGCCCATGCAGCGAGGGAAGTGTTTCGGGTGATTGCAGGGAGGAATGAAAAGTTGAGAAAGGAAGTGGAGCCCCGAGCTATTGACCCATTCCACGAACTCATGATCCCCATCAAAGGCGGAATTTTTCAAATGGGCGACGAACATGGCGATCTTAGGAAAGCCTGTCGTCCCGTTCATTCGGTGTCAATTAAGGACTTCTACCTGTGCAAACACCCCGTCACCCAAGCCCAATGGCGGGCGGTGATGGGCAGCGACCCACCAAAACTGGGGTTTAAAGGCTGTGACGATTGTCCGGTGGAATCGGTAAGTTGGGATGATGTGCAGGAATTCCTGAAAAAGCTGAATGAAAAAACCGGAGAGAACTACCGGCTGCCTACTGAAGCAGAGTGGGAATATGCGGCCCGTGGAGGTATTGCTTCCCGAAAAACTAAATTTGCAGGAAGCGATAATGTAGATGAGGTGGGCTGGTACCAAGGTAATTCCAGCCGCAAAACGTACCCCGTCATGCAAAAAAAGCCAAACGAACTGGGTTTGTACGACCTAAGCGGCAATGTTTGGGAATGGTGCCAGGATGTGTGGCATGACAATTACAAGGATGCTCCAACAGATGGGAGCGGCTGGATGATTGGCGGGGATCAGAGCCTCCGCGTGGGTCGTGGCGGGTCCTGGAACCGCGATGCAGTCAACTGCCGGGTCGCGAATCGCGACCGGGACCTTCAGGATATCCGTAGCGGCCTTATCGGTTTTCGCCTTGCCCGGTAAACTTACTCTTTATCCCTTTTACACTTTTTCTTTTAAACTTTTCCGCCGAAGGCGGTCTTTTTTTTGACAATGCCGGGTTAGGAAGGCAAAAACTGTGCGGGCAACCGCGATAGCGGTTAACTGTGAATAACTCCGGATGAAATCCGGGGTATAAAGCGATGGGTTTAAACCCTCATAACCCTGGAAGGGTTGAATTTTGCTACTTTCCTTGTTGATAATCAGGCTTTCTTTTATTCAACCGCTTCGCGGTTACCCGTGGGTTATACCTTGCTTCTCTGCCACCGATTTCATCGGCGGCTATTCCTATTCAATCCCTTCAGGATTGCTTATGCCCGAGGCAAAGAACAGTTCGTGCGGGTAGGAGTAGCCACAATTTGTACTCAGCGGTAGCAAAGACAACCGTTTTCATTAAATTTGTAGAAAAACAAGCAGTCATGAGTGCCGACACAACGTCTTCTGCCATTCTAAAAAATGAGCTTCACCGCTTAGTTGTGGAAACGGACAATCCGCAGGTACTTCGTCAGGTTAAATCCATTTTTGAAATTTTGTTGCACAGCGGCGAAGAAGAGGATTGGTGGGATAGCTTGTCAGAAAAAGAAAAATGCTTTTGCAAAAAGGCCTGCAACGACTCAATAATGGCAAACGCATACCACATGAAGTGGTGAGAAAGGAAGTCAATCAATTGCTTAGTTAGTGTAATTGCCACGCATCTATCAATGAACGAAAAACAGCCATTTGCCATCCAAAAGCACTACACGACACCTATGACGTGGCGTGAAGTGGCTAAAATTCTGGAAGGAATAAAAGCCGAAAAACGAGTTTTTTGGAAATTTCAACACGATGCTTACGAGGTGAGTGTGGGAAACAAACGGTTTACCCTGCAAAGGAATTTCGATCGACGCAAAGGGCCTCTGTATCCCCGGGTAGAAGGCGTTGTGGTGTCAGAATCGCCGCTCGTACTGGACATAAAAATTATTCCAAACTATTGGTGGGCATACGTTTTCTTAACGCTCCCCGTGATTTTTGTTCTCTTAGCCTTGTTTTATCGGGGCACGGATGTTAATGGCCTTAAAGAACTGCCCGAACTTAAGGAAAGACTTATATCCGCTTTTTTATCCGGCGGCGGTTTACTTTTTCTGGGCTACGTTACCTGGTTGAAACCTTTTCGGGAAACCAAACAATGGTTGATTCATAAGTTGTCTTTGGCAGAATGCGACCCGAAGCTATAGAAGGGTTAACGCAACAGCCCTAAAAACAAAAAAAGCCATCCTGAAACAGGACAGCTTTTTTGTTGTGGGTGATGAAGGATTCGAACCTCCGACCCTCTGGGTGTAAACCAGATGCTCTGAACCGGCTGAGCTAATCACCCCCACTTTTCGGAAGCGAGTGCAAATATAGAGGGTTGTTTTATGTTGTGCAAGCAGTTGGCGTGAAAAAATTTAAAAAAAAATCAAATACCTGGAAGTAAAAAAGAATATTTAGAGTTAAAATTTTAAAAATCAAAACATTACATAAAGGCGATGAATTGGCAGGCTGCAATTTGACAAGAGGCAAGGCGAAATTCATGGCGAGTGCCTGATGTTGGCATTTTTGCCTTTTTATGAACCAACAAGCGCTTATCTTTACCCGTACCAATTCCAACTTACAACAGCGCCGCATCCATGAAGAAATTTTTCAAAAAATTAGCCATTGTCCTGCTGATTCTGATTGGCGTCCTTTTGCTGACCACCTGGATCATTACAGCCCTTTTTGAAGAGCAGGTCGGCAGGCGCATTGTGAAAGAGGTAAACAAATCCATCCGCTCGGAACTGACGGTCGGCAACTTTGACCTCAGTATTTTTTCTACCTTCCCCAATGCTGCTGTTAACCTGCGCAATGTGGTATTGAAAGACACCAAAGGCGGCGTTTTGCTCGAAGCGGACAAGGTATCCTGCCGCTTTGGGTTGCTGAGTCTCTTTGGCTCCGACATCAAAGTACGTTCGATTGTAGTGAGCGACGGTGCGTTGACCTTAGCCAGCGACGAGCGCGGACGGGCCAATTACGACATTGCGGCGGGAAGCAGCGATTCCGGAGAAGACAGCGGTGCCGGATTTTCCCTGGAAACTGCGACGCTCGAAGACATCGAACTAATTTATTCCGACCTTCAGGCTGCTCAGGAAATCATGGCGCAGGTAGGGGAGGCACATTTTTCAGGCAAATTTTCCAGCGGGCAGTTCACCCTGGGTAGTGAAGCCGACCTGACCGTGCATTTTGCCGATTTGGGGGGCGCGCGTTTCCTTGCCGGTAAGGCGTTGAAATACAAGGCCAAACTGGCTGTTAATGCGACAAAAGGCGTATATCAACTGGAAGACGTGCAGCTCCAGGCAGAGACCAACCGTTTCGATGTAAAAGGAGTGGTAGAGCGCCGCAATCCGGGCACTTATTACGACCTCGCCATTAACGGAGAAGATTGTACCCTCGAATCCATGATGCAATTGCTGCCCGAGACCTACCTCGAAAAGATGGGCACATGGACCAGTACCGGCAATTTTGTTGTCAAAGCCACGGTCAAAGGCGTGTCGCGGCTGAATACCCAGCCTGCCGTCAAAGCTGAACTCCGCCTCGACAAAGGTGTGGTGAGCAGCCCGCAGATGCAGGGCGACCTCAAAGACATTGCCTTTGCGGCTACTTTTGACAATGGCGCGGCAAAAAGCGATTCAAGTTCCGTTTTTGAAATCAAAAATCTGCGCGGCTACTATAACGGGGAGCCGATGGAACTACGGCTGCGCGTAGAAAACCTGGAAGATCCGCTCATTGACTTTGCCGCCAATGGTGTGCTTCCAATGCCGGTGGTGAACGGGCTGATGGCCATGCCCAAAGTAACCGATGCCAGCGGGGAAGTGGAGGTAAAAAATGTGGCGTTCAAAGGCCGGTATGCCGATATGATGGCCATGCAGCGCGATTCTCTGGCGTTGCGGGCACAGGGAGAAGTGGTATTTGATGATGCGGCCGTAAAGGTCAACGGAGAACAAGTCCTCATTGATCGGGGCAGGGTCTACTTGAAAAACGATTCGGTGTTTGTGGAGGATGTAGTGGTCATGGGGCCTGACAGCGACCTGGCGTTCAACGGCAGTGCTGCCCACGTCATTCCCTATTTACTGAGCGATACAACACAGCAAAAAGTGAAATTGGAATTTGCCCTCGATATGCGTGCCAGCAACCTCGACCTTGACCGCCTGCTGGCCATTTCAGACGTCACTGAAGCGCAGGCTGTTGCTGAAAACACGACACTCGATTCCCTGATCATTGAACAAAACCAAACCCGTGAACGGATTACAGACCTGCTGAAGGGCGTTGTGACGCTACACGTTGGCCAGCTCAACTACGAACTGGTAACCGGCAGCAATTTTTCAGGCGAACTTAAACTCGACAACAACGCGCTGGATGTAAAAGGCAGCGCCAATAGCATGAGTGGCAGCATAGACCTCGATGGAACATTTCTGTTTCAGGAACGGCCTTCTCTGGTGGCGCGTGTGGGCTGCAAGGACATCAGTGTGAACGAATTTTTCCGGCAAATGGAAAACTTCGGACAGGAGGTTTTACAGGACCAGCACCTTCGTGGCGGGTTGAC
The DNA here is from genome assembly GCA_013361075.1 of Saprospiraceae bacterium. GTDB lineage: Bacteria > Bacteroidota > Bacteroidia > Chitinophagales > Saprospiraceae > JABWAJ01. The sequence continues at coordinate 6,523 of JABWAJ010000091.1, forward strand.
CGCAAAATTTGCCATTTATGCCTATTGGGATGAAACCGGCAATTTCCTCATGAACGACCTGCACGTACTGGCCGATGCAACCATCAACAACGGGGAACTCATTGGGTTTAAAATGCTGGAGAACTTTTCCACTTTTGTGAAAATGAAAGATTTACGGCACATTAAGTTTGTGACCCTCCAAAATTTCATCGAAGTCAAAGACGGTAAACTTTACCTGCCGGCCATGTTCATTCAAAGCAATGCCATGAACCTGACCGTAAGTGGAGAACACGCCTTTGCCGGTGATATGAAATACAATGTAAAAGTAAACGCCGGTCAGGTGCTGATCAACCGGCTAAAAGGCCATGACGCCCAGCTAAAGCCCCAAAAAGCCCGGAAAAACGGCTTTTTTAACCTGTACTATACCATCTTTGGCACTAATGACGAAACGTCTTTTAAATCTGCAAAAAAAGAAGTGAAGGCCGATTTTGAATTCAGCGAAAAGCGCAAACAGGAAATCGCGCAGGCGTTGAAGGAAGAGTTGGGAAGCAATGTCCGTAAACTGGAAGAGCCCACAGAGTGGAAGGATGGCGGGTAGGCTGTGCCGTAGCCGTAAGGGCTGAAAATTTTCAGCTCTAGCCCCAGTCCCAGTCCCATCCCGCCTCAACTGCAACTTCAAGCTTATCGTAGCGCATTTCAAAAAATAGCTTATTTTTGAGCATATAAAATTTACTACTTTATCACATCCACCATGAAAAAACTGTTTTCGCTGCTGCTGCTATTTTGCGCCATCCAGCTGGCTGCCCAAACAAAAGATCCGAAAGACACGGAAGTGTGGGAACCTGAACCGCGGGTAGTAACCCCGGGAACGATGGGATCGCCACCCTCCGATGCTCTTGTGCTGTTTGACGGAAAGAATTTTGACGAATGGACCGTTGAAGGAAAAGATGCAAAGCCGGGATGGCTGATCAAAGACGGTGCCATGGTCGTTGAAAAGGGAACAGGGAATATTGCCACGAAGCGCAGTTTTGGCGACTGTCAGTTGCACATCGAATTCCGCACTCCGGCAGTTGTGGAAGGCGAAGGGCAGGGCAGGGGCAACAGTGGCGTTTTTCTGCAGTCGCGCTATGAGGTGCAGGTGCTGGACAGCTATAAAAACCGGACGTATTCCAATGGCCAGGCCGGGTCTATCTACAAACAATCCATTCCTTTGGTTAATGCCTGCCGCCCACCGGGAGAATGGCAAACCTACGACATCTTTTTTACTGCGCCCCGCTTCAATGCCGACGGCATCCGGGTAGCGCCGGGGCGGATCACAGTGGTGCACAACGGCGTACTCATTCAGCACAATGTCGAAATACAGGGAACCTCTGAATACATCGGGCTTCCAAAAAATATTGCCCATGGAAATGCACCAATTGTACTCCAGGATCACGGCAATCCGACCAGTTATCGCAATATTTGGATCCGGCAGCTGTAATACCTGCAAACTCATTTGGATTCAAAGGGTAAATGCACTACTTTTGCCCGCACTTTTTGATCGTAGAACTTAAAAACCTGAATGCAATGGGCAGAGGAGACAAACGTTCCCGCAAAGGAAAAATCTGGCGCAACTCTTACGGCAAAAAACGTCCGAAAGGCAGTAAGAAAAAAGTTGTGGTCAAAACAGCAGAATAAATGCGGGTAAATCTATACTCCCGGACGCGCCAGATCTAATACACTGGCGCGTTTTTTTGTGCCTGCCATTGCCATTTTTTTTAATAAATCAGCCACTGGAGATTTACTAAAAAAGGCTATATTAATTTGTAAATAAATGAATTAAAAAATAATTTTTCTTTTAGACTACTACGTTTTCGCCAAGCTTAAATTGGTAAACCAACCCGCCCGATGCAAATTTGTATCCGATAGCCGGCAGCTTTGTATCCCCCCTGTGCGAGGTTGCCGGTTTCACACTCTATTTTATCACCGTAAGCTATCTTCTTTATGACTGAGACTGCTAAACAAACCCATGATCGGACGATCTTTCACCCATTCCGGTGGAGCATGATTGCCGCCCTACTGCTGCAGGTGTGCCTGCTGAATGCCCAAACCTTACGACCGGCTGCTGCCCAATTGCAACTGGCTTGCGAAAACCTGTCGATTCAATTGAGCGATTTTTCCCAAAACTGCGAAAATGCTGAAGCTTGCTTCAATGTTCAGGGGGGCTCACCCCCTTACACTGTGTTCATCAACAACCAGAACGGAACGGTTACTACGGCCAATCCGAACTATTGTTTTTTTCATTTGCAGCCCTTTAATGACTATGTGGTAACGGTAACGGATGCTGAAGGTTGCACCACTTCCACAGAACTCGAGTTGCCGGGGGCCAGCAATTTCGACGCAGAAGTGACCCATGTAACCTGCAACGGCGGGTCTGACGGACGGATTGAACCAATCATCCCGTTTGACATTTCGCCCCTGTATTACCGTTGGGAAGGCCCGGATGGGTTCGAATCGGACAATGAAGTTGTGGAAGGCTTGCGTGCGGGAACGTATTACCTGATTCTGCGCACATCGGAAAACCAATGCGTTGGCATTAGCCATTGGGTAGTGACCCAGCCCGAGCCGATCCAGATTGAAGTAGACCTTAACCTGGAACCCTGCCAGTTGGCCAGCGCCTGTGTGTTTGTCGATGGTGGTACAGCGCCTTATATGGTGTGGGCATTTGAAATACTGCCTCCGGGTTTGGCGGGAAGCCCTTCAGGACAGGTCGTGGATTTTTCTGATCTGAATTTGGAAGACGGTACTCCGTTCAATCCTTCCTCTGCCAATCAAAGCCTTTGCGCGGACGGACTGCCGAATGGTACCTATTATATCGTTGTTCTGGATGCGAACAACTGCTATCGCTGGGATGATTTCGGTATTCAAAACACGGCGACTTTTTTCCGGCAACGCGAAGTAAAACGCGTGAATTGCAATGGAGGCAGCGACGGACGAATCTGCTTTGGCATCAGTGGCGGGATTGAACCATTTTCAACAACTTTATCTCCTCCGGGTATGAATGTGGGCATTACAACCCGGCAGGGGTGTTTCAACGACCTGGCAGCCGGAGTATATACCCTCACGACAATAGACAGCACCGGTTGCCTGCTTTCAGAAAACATCATTGTGCGCGAACCGGATGTACTGGTTGCGGAGTTTAACCGGACCAACGGCAACTGCGACGGTGGTGGAGCCGACGGATGCCTGACCATTGAAGGAGGAACCCCGGCGTATCAGGTTTCTTTGTGGCAATTCCCGAGCCCGGGCCCAATTGGGGTTCCCCAGGTTGTGTTTACCGGGACACAGGTTTCGGTTGACGGCGGTACGCGTGTTGACGGTTTCCCTTTCGTGCCAAACAGCAATGCAGCGAATGTGCGCTGTGTACAAAATATTCCCCCGGGGATTTACTACATTCTGGTGGTGGACAGCAAAAACTGCTATACCCTTGTGCCACTGGTGGTGGAGGAAATTGACAATCCGATTGAAGCCCATTTTGAAATTACCAGCACATCTCCTTGTTCGGGGCCGGTTGCAGGCTGCCTGTATGTCAATGGAGGTGAAGCGCCTTACAACCTGACTGTTTGGCGCTGGAATAGTCCGCTGACAGTGATTCCGCAGGTTCATTTCGACGATCAGGGCAATCCGTTTATTGAGGGGGTTGAGCCGACTGACGACCTGGAGTTGAACCCGGCGCCCGATGCTTCAGGCGTTTGGTGTGCGCAACAAATCCCTTCCGGCTTCTATGTCATTTTGGTGAGGGATGCCAATGGCTGCTACGTGCTGGTTCCGGTAACAATTCCTTCTTCAACCGGGCTTCATCTGAGTGCGGATGTCCGCAATGCAAACTGCAACGGCGTTGTCAGCAGGATCAAGCTCACGATTGAAGGGGGCACGGCACCTTATACCATCTATAGAAATTCCAACTCACAACCAGCTGTTGTGCAAACCAATATGTACGTTGTAGAAGGCCTGGAGCCGGGAACGTACACATTTACTGTCTATGACAATTTTCAGTGCAGCGCAACCATTACTGTTGTCATCGGCACAGGCGGAGAAATTGACGTAAACCTTGATTTTGATCCTTTTGGAGAAGAAGCCTGTGTGCATCCCGCGGGAGGAACAGCGCCTTATGTCATTCGCTGGTACAACCTGAGCAACAACACGCTGTTTGGCGATGGGGCATGTGTACACAACCTGCCTCCTGGTGCCTACACTGTTGTGGTAACAGACGCCGGTGGATGCCAGGCGGACGCTATTTTCTTCATTGACGAAAATCCCTGCGCAGGTGGAGAAGCTTCCGTTGAGCCTGATGTGATTGAGTCGGGTGAAACGACCACTTTTTTCCTGCACAACTGGAATGGCCAATCTGTGCAATGGCAGTTTAAAACCGAACTTACGGGCTGGTTGAACGTTCCCGGAGCCACTACGGCCATCTACCACACCCCGCCCATGCATTCTGCTGTTGACCGGGTCATTCAGGTACGTGCGGTGGTGCAGTGCAACGGAGCGGTACTGATTTCAGAGCCGACCCATTTCACCATTTTGGGAAGCAATCTGCTGACACCCGGAGATGAATCAGTAGACAGCTACCTGTTTGATGCCTCCTATCAGGCACAGCTTGCCGCACTAATGATGCAGCGCGCCAGTACGACGGTTGTCGCCCGGGTTTTCCCAACACTTAGTGAAACAAATAGTTATGTTCGTTTTATGAGGAACGTTACCGGAACAGTGCAAGTCACGGTGATGAACAGCATGGGCCTTGTAGTCAGCCAAAAAACACTGACAAACCCCATTGCGGACCAGGTGACAGAATTGTCTGTAGCCGGCTTGACCCAGGGCGCTTATTTTGTGCGTATTGAATACGGGCAAGGCGTTCAAACGGAACGGATCATTGTGAACCGTTAAGAACAACACGAATACCGGGAATTACATTTTATTTTGGCGGGAGGTCAGCAGATGACCTTCCGCCATTGTTCGTTAAATAGAACAGAGTTTATTACATTTACCGCATGCAAAAAAACCAGCCAACCCTCATTTATGGTCGTCACCCCGTCGTGGATGCTGCGCGTGCCGGTGCGCCGATAGATAAAATTTTCCTGCAGCAAGGGACCCGAGGCGAAATTGAAAAAGAATTGCGGCACCTGTGCAAAGAATTGGACATTCCGATGCAGGTAGCACCAAAAGAGCGTTTGGATAAATTCACAAAAGGGAATCATCAGGGCGTACTTGCTTTTTTGGCGCTCATCACGTACCATCGCCTCGAAGATGTACTGCCGGGGATTTACGAAAAAGGAGAAGTGCCCTTGCTGCTTTTGCTGGACGGGGTTACAGATGTCCGCAATTTCGGAGCAATTGCCCGTTCGGCGGAATGCTGTGGCGTTCATGCCATCATCATACCCCAGAAAGGCAGCGCCCAGATCAATGCTGATGCGATGAAAGCTTCTGCCGGCGCTTTATCGAAAATACCCGTTTGTCGCGAAAACAGTCTTGTCAATGTCGTAAATTTACTGCACTCCAGCGGCGTACGGCTGCTCGCAGCAGATTTGGAGGCAAAACAGCCTGTTTTTAAAATGAACTTCACTGAACCGGTTGCGCTGGTGATGGGGGCCGAAGACGAAGGCATCAGCCATGCGGTATCGAGACTGGTAGACGAACGATTCATCATTCCACAGGTAGGAACCACCGATTCTTTTAATGTTTCTGTAGCTACAGGAATTGCTTTGTATGAAGCCATGCGTCAGCGTTTTGAAGGGAGTTGAAGACACCGGACGTACTTTTTTTAATGCCTCAAACAACCAACATTCACTTTTTAAACTCGATCATAGGGTGGTTTTTTTAGTAAAAAGAGAGCTTCAGGCAGGTTATGCAAAAAGAAACAGCCTGAGGTTTGTAAAATTTTAAAATATGCCCTATACTCGCTTAATCAGGAATATTGTTTACCGGGAGTATTTTCGGTTTTTTCTGGCTTCAGGCTTTGCCATTGTGTTGATGGTGTTTGCTTTACCGATTTCTGCACAACGGGTCATGCAAATTGAAACGTATGGAAAAGCAAAAACAAAGAAAATATTTCCGGGGCAAATCATTCAATATCATCTGAAAAATCAAAAAAAAGACTGGTTGACAGGGACTGTCGAAGATTATCAGCTGGAAGACAAGCTGATTGTTCTGAATGATCGTTATGTGCACATAGACAGCATTGCAGCGTTGAGGTTCGACCGGAAGTGGCCCGGGGCAATTGGGAAACAAATGTTCTGGTTCGGTGTTGCGTGGTCGGCATTTGCCGCAGTGGGGACACTAACGGATGGAGACCCGGATTCTAATTACGAATGGTCGGATGCTTCGGTTACCGGCGGATTTTGGCTGGGCTCTTTTCTGATGCCCCGCCTTTTTCGGTATCGCCATTACAAAATAGACACCAGACACCGGCTGAGAATGGTTGATTTACAACCTTTTTTGAGCCCCCCGAAAAATTAAGAGATTATTGGTTATTTGTTATTGGTAAGGAACACGATATTGGTTTTGAAACCCTGATCATTGAGGGACGTTAGAACAGACCAATAACCAATACACCAGTAACCAATATACCAAGAACCAATACACCAATAACCAATACACCAGTAACCAATAACAAGAATGGATATTTACTCCCGCAAGTCGAGGTGGAAAATATATTTGGCTGCCGCAGGTGCGCTCATTGTCGCTATTTCTGTACTGTACACGAATTACCTGGCAGGAAAATTAGCACGTGAGGAAGAAAATAAAGTCCGGCTTTGGGCACAGGCACAGGATGAACTGGATCCCAAAAGCGACGAAGAACTGGAGCGGTTTGCCAATTGCAGCTACATCCTTCACCTGAATATTCTGGAGTCAAATACGACCATTCCGGTTATGCTGGTTGATGAGCGGGGACGTGTTATTGATGCCGTTAATTTTTCGGATACCAGTCAGGTTTATCTAAAAAAGGAATTGGAACACTGCAACTTTCGTAATCATAAAAACAAATTGGATATTTTAAATCATCAAGTTCAAGTTTTATACTTTCTTTATCAATAATATCTTTTCAAGTATTTTTTGCTTTTAAATAGTTGATAATGTATTGTCTTGCATCTCAAATAGTTCAATCGGTTTTATTAAACAATATTTGTTCATCTTCATTTAGTTCATCAAGTATAGTTTTTCAATCA
>JABWAJ010000092.1 GCA_013361075.1 Saprospiraceae bacterium
TCACGATACTTTCGCCTTTTTTCAGTGTTCCTTTTTCGACAACAAGGGTCATGCCTTTGGATTTGCTGATGACGCCTTCCTGGATGGAAAACTGGCCAATGCCTTCCATGGCAATGGTATGTTCGAGAGGTTGCCCATCGGGCGTTTTGGTTTTAAACGTATAAGGTGCTGTATAGTCGGCCTGGGTTTGGTACACGTAACGGATTTGCTGCCCCTGGAGGTTTCGGGCTTCCATGCCGCTGCCCTGAAAGCTGACGCCGCCTTCCATTTCAATGGGAACGGAGTTTTGAACGGAATCGCCCTGCGAAAAAGAAGCATAGGCTTTTAGTTCGCGCTCAGGGCCGAGGTAGCGCACAAAAAAATCGCCGTAGATGTCCGGTTTTTCTTTTTCAGTTTCGTTGTTGCGGCAGGCAAAGGTGGCTGCGGCAAGGCCGATCAGGAGTGCAAAAGTGAATTTTTTGTTCATGTGTGGTGTGGGTGTTTTGGGAGCAAAGGTAAGAAAGGAATGAATAGGAAGGGGCAAATTCGCGTGTTTGCCAATTTGCCCCTTGCTTGTTTGCCCTTTGCCAACTTGCCCTCTACTACTCCGGATTCATCAACTTTCCAAAAAACAGGATGCTCCCCGTTTTATTTTCGCGGATGGCGAACAGGAAAGGCCGGTCGGCATAAAAAATGGGGATAGACGGGAGCGAAGTTTCCACAATGCCAATGGAGGTGACGGCTGCTGCTTCTGTACCTTCTTCGTTTACTTCGATGAACGATTTGTGGATGGCTTCGTCAATGTAGAGGCCGCCGGTACCGTTGATGCCGGAAAAATCGGCTGCGGGCCCGAATGCGATGCCCATGCCCAGTTCGCTCAGCGAGCGGTTGAGTTTTTCTTTGTATTCCATTTTGAATCTGGGCATGGAGAAATACATTTTCTGAGGCTGGAAGCTTTCGAGCCAGGTATTCCAGGTGCTTTGGCTGAGTGTATTGGCCAGCTCATTGACCGAAACGCCAACTTTTGGCAGGAAAATACTCATGGAATAGATGGAATCGGCATACGCCAGATCAACCGCCTCAAAGGTGGATGTCGTGAAATAGGGCAGGGTGGTTTCGCCGTGTGTCATCATTTTGATGGGGGTTTGCGTGCCGTTTTCGAGGTAAAACGTCGCATCTGTCGTGTATTGCGGATCGAATTCTTTTTTCCAGGCGCCTTTGAAATAAATGGCGTTGATGAGGTACATGACGGCGCTGGCAGGGATCTCATCGAGGATGGTTTCAATCAGCCCGTTCGTTTTTTGATCCACCCAACCGTTGATGGTGGTCAGTGCAGCCGGATCGCTAAAATTCAGGGCAGCTACTTCGCTGTTGTAGTTTTGGGTATTGGCGTCTAAAAATTCCGGGCGAACCATAAATCCCTGGCGGTACCAGATGGAATTGGCGATGTTGACGGCTACATCAGGATCCAGCTGGGGCAGTATTTCAAGCAGGCAACTCCAGGCGCTGTTCAGTTGCTGGATCTCCCAGTCGCTTAGGTGCATGGTTTGCTGCATGGCCGTTTTGGTATCGCCGGCAGCCCCGTTGAGGGTCATGGACAATGCGGCGGCGATGCTCAGCGGAGAAATAAAAAGGTTGTCGTCCGGATTGTGAGACTGCAATTTTTTAAGCATTTCAAAACCGAAAGCGTTGTTGTCGCGGCTGAGTTCCGGTACGTTTTGCTGGCCAACGCAGGTCAGGTCAACCGGATCGGGATCAATCGGTTCTGTTTTGCAGGCGAAGACGAGGAACAAGGCAAAGGTTCCGAATAAAAAAAGCAGTTTTTTCATGGCGTGTTGTTGCTTGGTATGTGGTTAAAGACACCCGAAAACTGGAAAAGGGTTGGAGAAGGGTTCGTTGAAATGGTTAAATTTGTTGAAATTGCTAAATTTAGTACGGCGTGTAACATGACGTATAACATGACGTTTACTAAACTTTTAAAGTTTAGTAAACGTGTTCTTTAAAACGTGTTCTTAAAAAAAATCCAACAAATATGTCCTTTGACCTCATCCTCCGGAATGTCGCCAGGCACATAGCTCTCAACGATGCTGAGCAGGCGCGGTTCACCTCGATGTTGCAGGTTCGAACCCTAAAGCGAAAGCATTATTTGTTGCAGGAAGGCGAGGTGTGCCGGCATTCGGCTTTTGTTGTATCGGGCTGCCTGCGCGGGTTCAGCCTCGACAAAAACGGGTACGAGCATGTGCTGGGCTTTGCGCCGCCGGGCTGGTGGATGGCCGATATGTACAGCCTCATTACCCAAAAACCGGGTATCCTGAACATTGAGGCACTGGAGCCTTGTTCGCTTTTATTGCTGTCGAAAAGCGATCAGGAAATTTTGTATCAGGAAATCCCGAAATTTGAACGCTTCTTTCGCATCATCGTAGAAAACTCGTTGGCCAGCAACCAGCAACGCCTCCTCGACAACCTTAGTCTGAGTGCAGAGGAGCGCTACCGCAATTTTTGTGCCCGCTACCCTTCTTTGGTGGACTGCATTCCGCAAAAACACATCGCTTCCTACCTCGGCATTACCCCGGAGTTTTTTAGCAAAATGCGCAGCACGCTTTTGAAGAAACAGTCGTAGTGTGCCTGTTTTCTTAATCTACCTTATTGGATCGGGGCAGGAAGCTGCTGTACTTTTGTAGAGTAAAAAAGATTGTGGTTTCAGCAACTGTCTTACTAGCCTGAATGGTAGAACCATGAGGGTAACCACTAAAACACTAAAATCAACGAACATGAACCGAAAAGATTTTCTCAGAAAAGGGCTGATGGGCACGGGCATTTTCGCGGCCTCAGCAGCGCTCGGCAATGTGGTGAAAAACAACATTGACGAGCTGAAAGACCTGGAAATATTAGGATTCAATCATTTACCAAATACGGAGTCAAACATCATGGCCAATACCATTTTGCATAAAGCAGATACCCGCGGCAAAGCCGATCACGGCTGGTTGAAAAGCTACCACAGCTTTAGTTTTGCCAATTATTACAACCCGGAACGCATGCACTTCGGCGTGCTGCGCGTTCTGAACGACGATACGGTGGCACCCGGACAAGGTTTCGGCACGCACCCGCACGACAATATGGAAATCATCAGCATTCCGCTGGAAGGCGACCTGGAACACAAAGACAGCATGGGCAATGTAGCGGTCATCCGCAACGGCGATGTGCAGGTGATGAGCGCCGGCACGGGCATTCGCCACAGCGAATACAACCGGAATGCGACTGAGTTGGTGAAATTCCTGCAAATATGGGTGTTCCCGAATAAAAAGAACGTGACCCCCCGCTACGACCAGCTCACGCTGAAAACCGAAGACCGCCACAACAAATTGCAGCAAATTCTTTCTCCGAACCCTGATGATGAAGGCGTCTGGATTCATCAGGATGCGTGGTTCCACCTTGGCCAGTTCGACAAAGGCAAAGGCACGGATTATCGCATCAAAAAACAGGGCAACGGGGTGTACGCATTTGTGCTGAAAGGTGACGTCACCATTGCCGGCCAGCCGCTCAATACCCGCGACGCGCTGGGCGTCTGGGATACGGATCAAATTTCTATTTTGGCAGATTCGGATGTCGAATTGTTGTTGATGGAGGTGCCGATGGGGATGTAGGGGGGTAATAAGAGGCAAAGGGCAAGGGGCAAAGGGCAATTTTGTTTTGTAAAGCTTGATGTTTTCGTAATCAAATAAGAAAAAATCACGAAAACATCAAGCTTTACGAAATTATTGCCTCTTGCCTCTTGCCTTTTGCACCTTTCACCTTATTACACAACCTTGGGCTGTGGTTTTTTAAGGGAATTGGCATTGGGGTGTTGTTGTAAGGCGAAGATTTTTTAATTGCTCCCTTATGGAAATTGGCATGGAAGCCCTCCTCCAAAAATGTCCCCGATTTCGCACCTGGATGGAAAATTTGATCGCTAAAGCAAAATCGTAGGACGCTGCTAGGGTTTGTTTTAGTCTTGATTTTTTAATCATTTGATTAAAAAAAATGATCAAAAGTATTGACTTACTGCAAACCTGCTCCTATCTTTGCCCTGGATTTAGGGATTTCTGCAATAGAAAGCACCAAAACAAGTACCATCAATCATACAAATGGCCAAGCGGATAAAGGTAGAAACAGATCTTTCTACAGAGGAAAAAATAAAAGATGCTGCGCGAAAGGTGTTCATGCAAAAAGGGTACTCCGCAACGAGAACCCGGGACATTGCAGAAGAAGCGGGCATCAACCTTGCGCTGCTGAACTACTACTTCAGGAGCAAGGAAAAGTTGTTTGAACTGGTGATGATTGAAAAGATGCAAAAGTTTTTCAGTGCCATGGCTTTTATCCTGTTTGATACAGAAAACAGCCTGACAGTGAAAGTGGAAAAGATTGTAGCGAACTATGTAGACATGCTGTTGGAAAATCCGGACATCCCGATCTTCGTCTTAAGCGAAATTCGCAGCAATCCGGCAAAATTTCTGAGCATTGCGCCCGTTGCAGATTTGATCCATAACTCTCATTTTGTGTTGCAGCTTCGGGAAAAACGCCCCGATATCAACCCCTTGCATTTCATTTTCAACATCATGGGAATGACCGTATTTCCCTTTATCGGCGGGCCTGTATTCAAAGCTATGGGTGCGCTCAACGACGAGTCTTTTGCACAACTCATGGAAGAGCGCAAGAAACTCGTGCCCCTGTGGGTGGAAAGCATCCTGGAATCAACGTGATTTTTTTTGCCCCTGTGTTAATCAAATGATTAAAACGAAATTTCAAACAAACGTACATCAGCGATGAGAAGTATTCTGAATCTCTTGATTTTATTGCTGTTTGCTGCAAGTCTGCACGCTCAAAACCCAAAGCCGTTGACCCTTGAAGATTGTTATGGGCTTGCCCGGCAAAATTATCCGCTCATCAAACAACGGGATTTGATTGCGAAAAGCAAAGACTATGCAATTGACAACCTGGCAAAAGGCCGCTTGCCGCAAATCAGTTTCAGCGGGCAGGCAACCTACCAGTCGGATGTGACGCAGATTCCCATTCAACTGCCCGGTCTCGATTTTCCGACACCCGGAAAAGACCAGTACAAACTCTATGCGGAAGTCAGCCAAAACCTCTACGACGGCGGATTGATCCGGGAGCAGCAACAGGCGCAGGAAGCCCGCACCGCAGTAGAAGGACAGCAACTGGAGGTGGAATTGTACAAGTTGAAAGAGCGGGTCAACCAGCTTTTTTTTGGGATTTTGCTGCTGGATGCGCAACTGGAACAAACTACGCTGCTCAAAAAAGACATCCGGCTGGGCCTTAGCAAAACAGAAGCTGCGATAAAAAACGGGGTTGCGCTTCGAAGCAGCCTAGACCTGTTAAAGGCTGAGTCTCTGAAAGCAGATCAGCGCGTGGTAGAACTGACTGCTACCCGGCAGGCATATTCCGGGATGCTGGCGCTGTTGGTTGCCCAAAATCCGGACGAACCACTGGCTTTATTGCCACCGCCAGCTGTTGCGGTTTCAGAAGCCATCAACCGGCCTGAATTGAAGTTGTTCGATGCCCAAAACCAAAGCCTTGTCTTACAGCACAACCTCCTGGCCGCACGCAACCGGCCCAAAGTCAGTTTGTTTTTGCAAACCGGCTTCGGACGACCTGCGTTGAATGTGCTGAGCAATGATTTCGAACCCTATTTCATCGGCGGTCTGCGCGTGCAATACCCGCTATCTTTCCGCTACACCCTCAAAAATGACAAAGCCCTGATTGACCTCAGCCGGGCGCAGGTCAACCTCCAGCAGGAAACCTTTTTGTTCAATACCCGCATAGCGCTCCGGCAACAAAATGCTGAAATTGCCAAGCTGGAAGCGTTGCTTCGGGCAGACGAGGAAATCATTGCCCTGCGCTCAGGGATCAAAAATACGACCTCGGTGCAATTGGAAAACGGCGTCGTCAATGCGAATGATTACCTGCGGGAAGTGAACGCCGAAGATTATGCGCGGCAAAACAAACTCCTGCACGAAATCCAATTATTGATGGCGCAGTACAACCACCAGACAACATCAGGTAACTAATCATTCAACAATAACGCGATGAAAAAAAACACACTTCTTACCGCAATCGTCCTGATGCTGGCGGCCTGCAGTGAAAAGCAATTATTTGATGCCTCAGGAACTTTTGAAGCCGAAGAAACCATGGTTTCTGCTGAAGGCACGGGGCTGATCAAAGTGCTTCGCCTCGAAGAAGGCCAGGTACTGAAAGCCGGTGAAAACATTGGCTACATTGACACGGTACAACTCCATCTGAAAAAGAAGCAGTTGGAAGCCCAGATCAAAGCAATGGGAAGCAGGTTGCCCGATATTCCGGCACAGACCGGTTTTTACAAGCAGCAATTGGCCGTAGCCCAAAGCCGCCTCGACAACCTGCTGCACGAGCAAAAGCGCATTCAGAATTTAGTCAAAGCAGACGCTGCTACGACCAAACAATTAGACGATGTGAATGGCCTGATTGACGAGGCCCGGAAGCAATTAGAGGTCGTTCGGAAGCAGGACGCCGCACAGGTTTCAATGCTGACCACACAGAGCGCGGCGTTGCGCAGCGATGTGCTGCCGTTGTACGTACAGATCGAACAACTCAATGATCAAATAGCCAGGTGCTGCATTGTGAACCCGATTGACGGCACTGTGCTGACTCAATTTGCGGAAGCCAATGAAATGGCCGCGGCGGGGAAACCGCTTTATAAAATTGCCAACCTGACACAAATGACGCTTCGGGCCTACGTCACAGGCGATCAATTTTCCAAAATTAAACTCAATCAGGTTGTCAATGTACTGGTGGATCAAGGCGCTGAGGAGTACAAAACCTACCCCGGCGTCATTGAGTGGATCAGCGACAAAGCTGAATTTACGCCCAAAACCATCCAGACAAAAGCGGAACGCGCCAACCTGGTTTATGCTGTAAAAATTGGTGTCAAAAACGACGGCTTCCTGAAAATCGGGATGTATGGAGAAATAAAATTTTAAATCATGCAGACAATCACGCTCAACGGCCTTACAAAGGTTTACGGAAAAGAAAAAATACCGGCAGTCAACGAGGTTTCGTTTTCGGTGGATCAGGGTGAATTGTTTGGCCTGATCGGGCCGGACGGCGCAGGCAAAACCAGTATTTTCCGCATGCTGACTACCGTATTGCTGCCCGATGGCGGAGGAGCAACAGTGAATGGGTTTGATGTGGTAAAAGATTACCGGCAAATCCGGAGTTCGGTAGGGTATATGCCCGGCAAATTTTCGCTGTATCCCGACCTGAGCATCGAGGAAAACCTGAGTTTTTTTGCTACGGTTTTCAACACGACCATCGAAGAAAATTACCACCTGATCCGGGATATTTACGTCCAGATTGAACCTTTTAAAAAAAGAAGAGCCGGAAAATTGTCGGGAGGCATGAAGCAGAAATTAGCCTTGTGCTGCGCCCTGATTCACAAACCCACCGTGCTGTTTTTAGACGAACCGACTACCGGGGTTGACCCCGTTTCCAGAAAAGAATTCTGGGAAATGCTGAAGCGCCTGAAAGCGCAAAACATCACCATTGTTGTTTCCACGCCGTACATGGACGAAGCCGCCTTGTGCGACCGGATTGCCCTGATGCAGGATGGAAAAATCCTGTCCATCGATACGCCTGCAAACATTGTCAGTGCTTACCCTGACCAGCTTTTTGCCGTTAAGGCCGACCGCATGTATGCGCTATTGTCGGCTGTTGCCCGGTACGACAATACGATCAACAGCTATGCTTTTGGTGAATACGCACATGTCTCCCTGCCTGCTGCTTTGGGTCAGGAAGCTGCCGGAGCGGCACTGAAAAACTGGCTGGCGCAAACAGGTTTGGAAGCCCTGGAAGTGTTTCCGACCGAACCAACCATTGAAGATTGTTTCATTAAGTTGACCATGGATCACCTCGCATCCGCCAAAAACTGAGCGCATGGAAAACCACAAGAACGGCAGGGGGGAAGAAGTTTCCATCCGGGCCGACAAACTGACCAAGCAGTACGGCGATTTTATTGCAGCCAATGCCATCAGTTTTGAAGTGTATAAAGGCGAAATTTTCGGGTTTCTGGGGGCCAACGGAGCTGGAAAAACGACGGCTATGCGTATGCTTTGCGGCCTTTCAACCCCCTCTTCGGGCAGCGCCACCATCGCCGGATTCGACGTGTACAAAGAAACAGAGGAGATCAAAAAGAACATTGGCTACATGAGCCAGAAGTTTTCGCTGTATGAAGACCTGACCATACTGGAAAATATTCGGTTTTATGGTGGAATATATGGCCTTTCCCGGGGTGAACTCAGGGAGAAAAGCGCAGCTCTGATTGCCCGGCTGGGTTTGCAGGGCGAAGCGAACAAGCTGGTGGCTTCCCTGCCTTTGGGTTGGAAACAAAAGCTCGCGTTTTCGGTAGCGGTGCTGCACCAGCCGCGCATTGTTTTCCTGGACGAGCCAACGGGCGGAGTAGACCCGGTTACGCGTCGCCAGTTTTGGGATTTGATTTACCAGGCTGCTGACCAGGGAGTTACGATTTTTGTGAC
Organism: Saprospiraceae bacterium; assembly: GCA_013361075.1. Classification (GTDB taxonomy): domain Bacteria; phylum Bacteroidota; class Bacteroidia; order Chitinophagales; family Saprospiraceae; genus JABWAJ01. The sequence continues at coordinate 8,544 of JABWAJ010000092.1, forward strand.
CACGCATTACATGGACGAAGCCGAATACTGCAACCGGATTTCGATTATGGTAGATGGAAGCATCGCCGCATTGGATACCCCCCATCGGCTGAAACAGCAATTTGGAGTAGCTTCGATGGATGAGGTTTTTTACCAATTGGCCCGGGAGGCAAAAAGAGCAGACGGATAATTAATTACCAGCATGACACAATTCACCACTTTCATTAAAAAAGAATTTTACCACGTGTTGCGCGACAGAAAAACACTGTTGATCCTGTTTGGCATGCCGGTGGTACAAATTCTGATTTTTGGTTTTGCGCTCACAAACGAGGTCAAAAACTCCAAAATTGTCATTGCAGATGAAGCTAAAGACGAAGTTTCGACAGCCATCATCCGCAAAATCGAGGCAAGCCGGTATTTTGAAATTGAAAAAGCAGTGGCCAACCGACAGCAAATCGAGACAGTATTCAAAGAAGGAAAAGTGAAAGTCGCCCTGCTTTTTCCGGCAAATTTCAGCAAAGATTTGTTGCATCAAAACAAAGCGCAGGTGCAGATCCTGGCCGACGCCACTGATCCAAACCATGCCACTGCCCTGACCAATTATTTGTCGTCCATCCTCCAGGATTATCAGTCGGAATTGAATGAAAACCAGGCCATCCCATACCGCATTGTTCCGGAAACCAGGATGCTGTACAACCCCCAGCTGAAAGGTGCCCACAATTTTGTGCCCGGGGTAATGGCCCTGGTGTTGATGCTGGTGTGCGTGATGATGACAGCCATTTCCATTGTCAAAGAAAAAGAAACCGGCACAATGGAAGTCTTGCTGGTTTCACCGTTCAAACCGGTGTTGGTTATCCTTTCAAAAGCAATCCCCTACCTGATTTTGTCGCTGGTGAACGTAGGGTCCATTTTACTGCTGAGTGTTTTTGTGCTGGATTTGCCCATCAATGGCAGTTTGCCGCTCTTATTGGCAGAAAGCACGTTGTTCATCATTACCTGTCTGACGCTCGGAATTTTTATTTCCATCAAAACCGCTTCCCAACAAACGGCCATGCTGATTTCTCTGATGGGCATGTTGTTGCCCACCATGTTGTTCAGCGGGTTCATGTTTCCCATTGAAAATATGCCGATCCCGTTACAGGTCATCAGCAATATCATTCCCGCAAAGTGGTATTACCTCATCGTTAAGGACATCATGATCAAAGGATTAGGTTTTGAAGCCATTTGGAAAGAGACCCTGATTTTGGTTGGAATCACCTTGTTTTTGTTCGCCATTAGTTTAAAAAGCTTCAAAATCCGATTAGCATGAGAACCGTATTGTTTTTATTGCAAAAGGAGTTCCGGCAAATTTTTCGGAACAAGAGCATCCTTGCCATCATCATGGTAATGCCCGTTGTACAACTCATCATCATGCCTTTAGCGGCAGATTATGAAGTAAAAAACATCAACCTTGCTGTTGTGGATCACGACCACTCTTCGTATTCCCGGCAGTTGATTTCCAAAATTACAGCCTCCGGATATTTCCGGCTTGCGGATTATTCCGCTACTTTTAAGGAAGCCATGAAATTTATTGAATCCGACCACGCCGACGTGGTGCTGGAAATTCCGCATGGGTTTGAAAAAAAACTGATCCGGGAAGACGAGCAACAGCTTTTCATCGCGGTAAATGCCATCAATGGCACCAAAGCGAACCTTGGCGGCGCTTATCTCGGACAGATTATCCGGGCTTACAATCAGGACATTCGCCTTGAGTTGGTACAACCCGGGCGGATCAACCCAATCCCCGTCATCGAAATTACCTCCTCCAACTGGTTCAACCCGCTGATGAATTACAAGTTCTTTATGGTGCCCGGTATCCTTGCCATTTTGGTCACCATGGTAGGCGGTTTTCTCACCTCTCTGAACATTGTACGGGAAAAGGAAATCGGGACAATCGAACAAATCAACGTGACGCCCATCAGAAAACACCATTTTATTCTTGGGAAGCTCATTCCCTTTTGGATCCTTGGAAATGTGGTTTTTACGGTGGGGCTTCTGGTTTCCTGGCTCGTTTATGGCATTGTGCCGGTCGGCAATCCTGGCGTTTTGTACAGTTTTATAGCTGTGTACCTGTTGGCCATTATGGGATTTGGACTACTGGTTTCTACTTTTTGTGAAACCCAGCAGCAGGCCATGTTCATCATGTTTTTTTTCATGATGGTGTTTATTCTGATGGGCGGTTTGTTCACCCCCATCGAAAGCATGCCGGATTGGGCCAGGGCCATTGCTGCGTTTAACCCGGTGAGCTATCTGATCAATGTTATGCGCTTAGTCATTCTGAAAGGCAGCGGCTTTCGGGAAATTCTGCCGCATTTGGGCATCATTGCCGGTTTTGCTGTAGTGCTGAATAGCTGGGCAATTTTGAATTATAAAAAGACGACGTGAAAAAAAATCCGGATATGGGATAGAGCATGTCGGAAAATTCTCCAACATGCTCTATATCATGTGCTTCGCGGACTTTACCGCTCCACCACCACTCTCCGCCACATCACCTGGTCGTCAATAATGATTCTGGCTACATAAATGCCGGATGGGTAGTCGGATACCTGCAAATTAAACGTGTGCCGTGCCGAAAACACCTGCACCGGCTGTCGCAGCAGGCGCCCGTCAAAATCCAGCAAGGTGACTTCCAGGTTCGCCGCTTTTTCGCCGGCCACCTGAAGGTAAACCTCGTCTCCGGCAGGGTTTGGATACAGCAACAACTTATAGTCGGCTTCAGGCTCCGAAGCATTCGTCAGGCGGTCTACCACAAAGGTATCGAGGGAAATACAGCCGTTGAGGTCAACAACCGTCAGCAGGTATTCGCCCGCAGAAAGGCCGGTCAGGTCTTCCTGAGTAGAAATGATGGAGCCGTTAAACCGCCAGATGAAGGTGTACGGCGCTCCCTGGCCGCCGCCCGCTGTCACGGAAATCGCGCCGTTCATGCTGGTAGACAATTCTGCAACAAGCTCATCCAGTGTGATTTCAACCGGAGAAGGCGCCTCCAGGGTGAATGTCATCGTATCCACGCAACCGTTGGAATTGCCGGAAACAATGACGCTGTAAGTACCTGCACTCAATCCAACCGCGATGGAATCTGTTTGGCCTTCGGGGTCATCCCACTGGTAGGTATATCCTGCCGGGTCGCCGAATGGGGCTAACAAAATTGAACCGTCAGCAGACTCTGCACAAAGCGGCGGAACCAGCTCAGCTGCGGGAGGTGCTGGTGTGATGAAATTGACACTGAATGAACAGGAGGCACTGTTTCCGCCCGAGTCGGTTGCCTGCAAGGTGATCACGGTTTCGCCAACGGGGAAAACACTGCCGCTTGGCAACCCGGAGATCAATTCAACAGGAATGGTTAAAAAATCTTCGCCGCAAACTTCGACAAGGGGCAGTATTTCGTATTGATAGACGAGATTGCAACTCAAAACATTTACACTTAGCGGACAGAGTAAATTCGGAGCAATGCTGTCCAGTATGGTAACCGGAAATCCAACCGCAGTTGCGTTTCCTGCAGCGTCAATTGCCGTTAAGGTCACTGTTTGCGTACCGGTTTCTACGCAGGAAAACTTCCGTTTGCTGAGTTGCCAATCAACGATGCCACAATTGTCCACACTGCCGTTATCTGCCATTTCAGGGGTAATTTCAACTTCTCCTGTGGCATCTAAGTACACTGTAAGGGGTTGGGCCACAACAACGGGCGGGGTAAGATCCGGCAGCAAGATCACAGCGATCGTTTGTTCTGCTTCGCAACCATTGGCGTCGGTGACTACAATCGAATAGGTGCCGGCAGTCAATCCTTCAGCTGTCGGGGTAGTGTCGCCATTGCTCCACGTATAACCATAATCCGGGGTACCGCCGGTCACGCTGACGGTGGCGGAGCCTGTAGCATCACCCGGGCACAGGACATCCGTTTTTTGAACGGTAATTTCCAGCGCAAGCGGTTCCTCAACAGCCGCTGATGCCGTTAGCAGGCAATTGTTGGCGTCGGTTACACTGACAGAATATACCCCGGATGCAAGCCCGGAAATCAGGGATTCGTCGCCGCCATTCGACCAGACAAAAGTATAGGGTTCGGTGCCGCCGGTCACGACAACTTCAACGCTGCCACTCGAATCGCTGTGGCAAATCAGTGCATTGGCCGTTAATGCTGTTTCGAATCCATTACAAATAGAACTGTTGACTTCAGCTGAGGTTGAAGCGGTGCAGCCCTGGCCATCCGTAGCGGTCACACTGTAATTGCCGGGTGCCAGGCCATTGATGGCGGCGGTAGTCGCGTCTGTATTCCAAATGAAAGTATAATCCGGAGTGCCACCAGTGACCATCGCTGTAGCAGTTCCATCTGCTGCACCGGCAGTTGTTTCTGCAGTTGTCACGATATTCACCACCAAGGCAGGAGGTTGTGATACAGTTACACTGCTGATCGCTGTGCAGTTGGCGTTGGTAGCCGTGACGCTGTAAGTGCCTGCTGCCAAACCAGTAACCTCGGCAGTAGTAGCGCCGGTAGACCAGACGTAACTGTAATTGCCATTCCCCCCCGAAGCTAAAGCGGTAGCTGTTCCGGTGCCTGCACCAAAACAATTGGCCGGCGTCGTTTGTGTCTCAAGGCCAAGGGCTGTATTCACCACAACGCTTACCTGATCCAGAGCGGAACAACCGTTGCTTTGGTTGGTTAATGTCAGGGTATAGGTTCCTCCTGTGTTGACTATGGGCATGGCAGTTGCACCGCCGCTCACTACCCCCGGCCCACTCCAGGCATAGACGAAGTTCGCGCCCGTCGAAGAACCGGTTCCGTCGAGGATTACCGTTGTATCGCCACAGGAGATGACCTGATCGGTACCTGCGTTTACCGTCGGTGCTGCTGTATCGCTATCCACAGTCACCTGGCTGGCTGCACTGCATCCGTTGCTTTGGTTGGTCACAGTCAGGGTATAAGTTCCGGCTACATTCACAATCGGAGTGGCGGTTGTGCCCCCGCTTACGATGCCCGGTCCGGCCCAGGCATAAGTCACGTTTGGACCGGAAGAGGAACCACTGCCGTCCAGGGTAACGGTTACTGCACTGCAGGTAAGGGTTTGATTCGGGCCTGCATTGACTGTTGGGGGTGCCGTATTGCTTCCAACTTCTGTCTGGTCGCTTGAAGCGC
>JABWAJ010000688.1 GCA_013361075.1 Saprospiraceae bacterium
AGTTTTTTGAAATAAAAACAGAATGCCATGAGTAAAAAATTATGCTTATTTGTACTATTCCTAGTAGGAATTTATGGAAGTATCCAAAGTCAGAACGCCATCAGCGGAAAGGTTATTGACCAGCAAGGAGCCACTGTAGGCTTTGCCAATATCCTGTTACTAAATGCAAAAGACTCTTCTCTGGTTAAAGGAGAAATTAGTGATGAAAATGGCCATTGGGCCATGCCCGTACCGTTTCCGGGAACATTTATCCTGCGTGTGACCATGTTGGGATATTCCGATTATGATTACCCTTCGTTTACCACCCGAAAAACAGAGGAAGTCATGCAGTTGCCGGAAGCACGGTTACAATCCAGTTCGATTCAACTTGCAGCTGTTGAAATAACAGCCCGCAAACCTTTCCTGGAACAGCGTGCAGACAAGTTGGTTGTCAATGTGGATCAAAGCATTACGGGGCAGGGTGGCACACTGGTAGACGTATTGATGAAAGCGCCGGGCTTGGTAGTCATGAATGGCAAATTGAAAATGGCAGGCCGTTCAGGGGTTACGATCCTGATAGATGGCAAACCAACGCGTTATATGGACATTGAAGCCCTGCTGCGGGAAATGCCGGCAGACAATATCGACCGCATAGAAATCATTCACCAGCCGGATGCCAGCTATGATGCGGATGGCACTGGTGGCGTCATCAATGTTATTCTCAAAAAGAATGTACTACTGGGCACCAATGGCACTTTCCTGTTGGCAGGCGGCATGGGCAAACTCCCTAAATACCGAACAGCCATAGCCATCAACCACGGCAGCGGCCCCTGGAAAATATCTTTTAATGGCGGCTATATGTACCGTTCCAACTATGAAGAATTGCACTTAAACCGCAAAGTAGGTGATTCAGAATTTGACCAGAGCAATTTTAAACCATCTAAACCTCACACCGGTTACTTCCGGTCAAATGTTGACTGGACTCCGTCGGAACGCCATATCTTTGGATTGTCGCTTGGATATACTTCCACTACGAATAACCGGTTGCATACCAACACAACAGCGATCGGACTTACAGGATCAGATCCTTATATTGAACTGGAAACAAAAAACCAGCTCAACAAACAAACCAACCAGTACATCACAGGCGGTAACTACACCTTTTTGATTGATACCAGCGGGCAAAAAATTGAAGCTGACCTGAGTTGGATCGGATTTGACCGCAAAGGATCGAGCCTGGCCAACACAGCAGTAACTTTAGGTGAAAATGTTCCTTACCCATCCTGGCGGAATGAGGAGCCTTCACAAACCAATATCACCGTAGCAAAAGTGGACTATACCCGGCCTATCACTCCAGCCCTAAAGATGCAGGCAGGTTTGAAATACAGTTATGCCGGTATTGACAACAACCTGAAATCGTGGAATGAATACAACGGCGAGTGGTTGAGTAATCCTCAGCAAACCAACCATTTTGTATACACCGAACACACCGGTGCAGCCTATGTGAGTGCCAGCTATTCGAACAAAAACTGGGAAGCAAATGCGGGGTTGCGCTATGAAGACAACTATGCCCGGGGTCGTTCACTGACACTGGATTCAAGTAAAACCCGGCATTTACAGCAGTTGTTCCCCAGCTTTAGCCTGGCCGCCCCCATGGGCAAACACTTTGGATTGTCGGCGTCTTACAGCTACCGGATCGAGCGCCCCAGCTACCAAACGCTGAATCCTTTTATTTACTACTACGATCCGTATACTTTTGAAAGAGGAAATACCGACCTGCTCCCCGAATTGACGCACTCCGGCAAATTGACCCTGACGTACGACAAACATCCGTTTATTGCCCTGGAATATTCAAACACAAAAAACATCATTACCTTAGTAACCGAACAGGACGACGAAACCGGTGCAGCATATGCCGCTACTGTGAACCTGGATTACCTGCAACGCTACGGCGGCAGCGTATTTTTCCCGATGACATTTGCAAAAGGCCTTTCGGGCTATGGCAGTTTGATGTTGTTCTACAACCGCTATTCTTCGGATTATCTCGGCGGCAATTTCGACCGCGACATACTGTCGTTCTCCGCTTACCTCCAGGTAGCTTACAAAATCGGCGGGGGCTGGTCGGCAGAAATCTCTGGCTGGTATCAGGGCGAGGGCATGGAAGGCATCATGAATTACAAGCCTTTTTATTCGGCAAGCATGGGCATACAAAAGAAACTTTTGGACAACCGCGCCAATATAAGGCTTTCCTACGACGCTTTTGCTTTCCGCAATTGGCGTGGAACACTCGAATACCAGAATATGGATATGGAAGTGACCTCTATTTGGGAAACCCGCGTCGTGCAGGCTACGTTTACCTGGCAATTTGGAAGCCGTTTTCTGAGCAAAGATCGCCAAAGATCCAATGGCAGCGCCGAAGAAACAGCCAGGGCAAGTCGAAAAGATTAGCATAACACAACAGCCTTATACTCCTCAAACAGGAGCGGGAAAAATTCCGCTCCTGTTCCTTTGCTTCCAGCCCCC
>JABWAJ010000689.1 GCA_013361075.1 Saprospiraceae bacterium
ACCCACAATGAAATCGTGGGCGTTGGCAATGCGGGCAGCGCGCTCCACATCGGCAGGCGTTACACCTTTCAGCCCAAATACGATGTTGTTGTAAATGGTATCGTTGAACAGAATGGCTTCCTGCGAAACAATGCCCATCAGGGCGCGCAGGTCCCGGATTTTGTATTGCCGGATGTCAGTTCCGTCAATCCGGATGTTCCCTTCCACGACATCGTAAAACCGTGGCAAAAGGTCGGCAAGCGTAGATTTTCCGGCACCGGAAGCCCCTACCAACGCCACCACCCGGCCTTTCGGGATGTCGAGCCAGATGTCGCTGAGTACATTGCCTTCTTCGGCGTTGTAGGCGAACGAAACCCCGCGGTATTCAATGCTGTGGTTGAAGCCGGTGATGTCTTTTGCTTCCGGAGCTTCCCGGATGCTGCTTTCGGCGTCGAGTAGTTTTTCCACCCGCAGCATGGCAGAGATGCCCTTCTGAATGTTGTAGATGGCCCGTACAAACTGCTTGGCCGGCTGAATGACGTTATAAAACGCAAAGATGAAGGTCAGGAAGGTTTCGGCCTTCATGCTGCCGCTGAATACCTGTCGCGAACCAAACCACAGCAATACCGCTACAACCCCTATGCCCAGAAATTCCGACATGGGCGAAGCAAGATCGCGCCGCCACAGCAGCCGGGTGAGGATGTTGCGGTATTGGTTGTTTTCCCCGCTGAATTTATTGCGCTGGTACCCTTCGGCATTGAAGCCCTTGATGATGCGCAAGCCACCGAGCGTTTCTTCCACGATGCTGACCAGCGTGCCTAATTTTTCCTGAACCAGGGTTGAGCTTTTGCGCAACGTGCGCCCGATGCCGCCGATGACGACTGCCGTAAAAATGAGCAGCAGGAAAACAAAACCGGTTAATGGCGGACTGACATAAAGCATGAACGCCAGCGAACCCGCAATGACTAAGGGCTCGCGGAAGACGGCTTCGAGTACGTTGAGGATGCTCCACTCGACCTCCTGCACATCGGCTGTAATGCGCGACATGAGGTCGCCTTTGCGTTCGTCGGAAAAATAACTGAGGGGCAGGGTCAGGATTTTTTCGAACAACTGCCCGCGCAGGTCGCGGATGATCCCGTTGCGCACCGGTGCCATGAAAAACAGAGAAAGGTAGTGGAACAGGTTTTTGAGAAAAAACACGCTCAGGATGCCGATGCATACGTAAACCAGTCCCTGCTCGCGCCCCTCGTTGACGATGACCTGGCTGAGCTGGTATTTGATGGAAGCCGAAACGCCGTCAATGCTGAGTTCCCACACCGGGGCTTCGGTAACTAAAGCCTCGCGCCCGAACAGGATTTCGAGAAAAGGAATGAACAACGGAATGCTGGCTGCAGTGAACACGGCAGTCAGGATATTGCTGAGAATGTTTAAAGTGACCGACGATTTGTAATCGCGGAGGTAGCCCATGAGGCGCCAAAAACTGCGCATGAATGATGGGGCTTTCCGGAACAACCGGCGAAAAAACGCTAACTTTGTTCAGGTTCAAACTTTGTTTACCGTCAAAATCAGTGTGAGAATTTGGAACGCTTACCTAACGCTTTGGTCCACTATTTTGAGAAATATCATCCTGTTTCTGTGCAGGCCATCCAGGCTATTGCTGACATTTCTGCCCCGGTTTTCATTAAAAAAAATGAAACCCTGCAACCGGTCGGGCGTACCTGCAAAACCATTTATTTCATAAAAAAAGGGTCTGCGCGCATTCATTATTACAAAGATGGGGTAGACATCACGGAGTATTTTGCTTTTGAAAACAACCTCGTCATCCGCGTAGAGAGCCTCTTTTCCAATAAACCTTCCCGCAAAGCCATCGAGGTCATGGAAGACTCGGAAATCATTGCCATTGATGCGCCGCGTTTGTTTGCACTGTACGATGTGTTTCCGGAAATTGAACGCCTGTTCCGGAAAATATTCGAAGACGGGTATGTAGAAACCGTCAACCGGGTGGAAAGCATCCAGTTTCATCCTGCCAAAGAGCGATATGCGGCCCTTTTGCACCAGGCACCGAATATTTTGCAACGGGTTCCGCTGAAATACATCGCTTCCTATTTGGGGATAACCCAGGTTAGCCTGAGCAGAATCAGAGCAGCCCTGATTATTTAACAAATGTAAAAGGATGCCGGGGTAGGGGCAGGTAATTTTGCGATTGGTTGAAGTACGTCACAAAATTATGTTTTCCGCTGCTCATGGATTCAATTCAGCTTGGTCTCAGAAAAAACTGGCGGCAGTTCGTCCTGCTGGTAATCATAAACGCATTTGTTGGCGGCATGATCGGCATGGAAAGGACAATTTTTCCTGAATTTGCTGAAACTGAATTTGGGATAGCCTCCAAAACAGCCATTTTGTCCTTCATTACTGCTTTTGGGATCACAAAAGCCCTGACCAATTATTTTGCGGGGCGATTGGCCAATCAATTCGGACGAAAAAACCTGTTGTTGCTGGGCTGGAGTTTAGCCATTCCGGTTCCGGTGCTGCTCATTGCTGCGCCGTCGTGGGGCTGGGTGATTGTTGCCAACGGGTTGCTTGGTATGAGTCAGGGCCTGACCTGGAGCAGTACTGTAGTCATGAAAATTGATTTGGTTGGTGAAAAAGACCGGGGGCTTGCCATGGGGCTGAATGAATTTGCAGGCTATTTTGCAGTCGGAGTGGTCGCCTTTTTATCCGGATATGTCAGCAATCGTTATGGCATTACTCCCTATCCATTTTACATTGGCCTGTTCATTTCCATTGCCGGCCTGCTCCTGACTTTATTTTTTGTAAAAGATACGCGGGCATTTGTGCACAAAGAAAGCACTACGGACAACAGAGACTTGCTTGGAAATATTTTTCTTGAAACAACGCTGAAAAACAAGACGTTGAGCGCCGTTACGCAGGCAGGATTGGTCAACAACCTGAACGATGGCATGATCTGGGGCCTGCTGCCCATGGTGTTGTTATCGTTTCGCTACAATTCACAGGACATTGGGGTCGTTACGGCCATTTACCCGACGGTTTGGGGCATTGGGCAATTGTTCACCGGGAAAATGTCTGACCTTTATTCCAAAAAATCCATGTTGTTTTGGGGAATGTTGTTGCAGGGGCTGGCCATTTTGAGCATTCCGTTTGTTCATAATTTTTTGATGATGGCAACCCTTTCCACGGTATTAGGACTGGGTACTGCACTCGTTTATCCGACGTTTTTATCGACCATTGCTCAGGTTACCCAGCCAGGGCAGCGAGCCGAAAGCATTGGGGTGTTCCGATTTTGGCGGGATTTGGGTTATGCCTGTGGGGCCATCATTTCGGGCATTACCGCCGATCTTTTCGGGGTTGGACCTGCCATTTTTTTAATCGGAGGCTTGACCATTATTTCCTCCTTCCTGCTAAAAATCAGGATGCCTGATCCTCTTTGATTTAAAAAATGCTACATTCGTAACTGGTTAATTCGAACGACAAAAGTGAACATGCGAAAATCGATACTCCCAACCATTTTAATGCTGTGTTTTTGTTGCGCAGCAAGTACCGGCCTGTTTTCACAACAATCCCTGTTCAGCTTTGAACAATACCACAACGGAAAAGGCGATACTTTAAGATACAGGCAGTTGGTGCCGGATTATGGCCCAATTAAAAAATTCCCGCTCGTCGTGTTTTTACATGGTTCGGGAGAGCGCGGCAACGATAATGAAGCTCAATTAAAATGGGGGGTAATGAATTTCGCAACCGATGAAAACATGAAGCGCTACCCTGCCATCGTCATTGCCCCACAATGCCCGGCTGGTATGAACTGGTCCAATTTTTCGGGCCGGGATAAGCTTGAACTTTCCCTGCAACCTGTTCCAACCAAACCCATGGAGCTTTTAATCGAACTCATCAAAAAGACGGTAAAAACGCTTCCAATTGAC
>JABWAJ010000093.1 GCA_013361075.1 Saprospiraceae bacterium
GCTTCATACAACTGTGAGTTTAATAAATTTCAGATCAATAGTTTTTGGTATTGGCGCAAATTAAGGGCAATTCACCGGAAAAGCAAATCCGGCTGCCTTTATTTAAACAAAATTTAACAAATATGTTGCAATAAACTGGAAAAATAAGCTGCAAGGGACAAGTTTCCCAATTTGCCAGGTATTTCCTGCCAATTTGCCACCCTGATAATTTGCCAACTTAGCGTTAAAGCAGTTTTTCGAAGTACGATTTAAAGTCTTCGATACTCATGCTGCCCTGGTCGCCTTCGCCTTGTTTGCGAACGCCCACGGCCCCTGCTTCCTGTTCTTTCTCACCGACGATGAGCAGGAACGGAATTTTTTTGAGCTCGTTATCGCGAATTTTACGACCGATGCTTTCCGTCCTTTCGTCAATAATGCCGCGGATGTCGTGCCGGGCCAACTGCTGCTGAACGGCTCTGGCATATTCGTTGTACTTGTCACTAATGGGCAGCAGCACGTATTGTTCCGGCGCCAGCCACAAAGGAAATTTGCCGGCGCAGTGCTCTGTCAGCACTCCAATGAAACGTTCCATAGAACCAAAAGGTGCACGGTGAATCATTACCGGGCGGTGCATTTGGTTATCCGAACCAATGTATTCCAGATCGAAGCGCTCGGGCAGGTTGTAATCCACCTGAATGGTTCCAAGCTGCCAACTGCGGCCCAGGGCGTCCTTGACCATGAAGTCGAGTTTTGGTCCGTAAAAAGCAGCTTCTCCAAGTTCAGTGACCGTTTCAAGGCCCGCTTCTTTGGTAGCGTCAATGATGGCTTGTTCAGCTTTGACCCAGTTTTCTTCTGAGCCGATGTACTTTTCCTTGTTTTCAGGATCCCGGAGCGAAATTTGGGCCGTATAGTTGTCGAAACCTAATTTCTCCAGCACAAACCTTGTTAAGCTCAATACCCCAAGGAACTCATCCTTCAACTGATCGGGGGTGCAAAACAGGTGGGCGTCGTCCTGGGTAAAGCCCCTTACCCGCGTCAGGCCGTGCAATTCTCCGCTTTGTTCGTAGCGATAAACCGTACCAAATTCGGCGATGCGCAAGGGTAACTCTTTGTAAGACCGGGGTTTGTGCCCGAAAATCTCACAATGGTGCGGACAGTTCATAGGTTTTAGCAAAAACTCTTCTCCTTCCTTAGGCGTGTGGATGGGCTGAAAGCTGTCTTTTCCATATTTTTCGTAATGTCCGCTGGTAACGTACAACTCCTTCCGGCCTAAATGAGGTGTAATAACGGGTTGGTACCCCCGCTTGATTTGTTCTTCTTTGAGAAAGTTTTCAAGGCGTGTACGCAATGCTGTGCCTTTGGGCAGCCAGATGGGCAAGCCCATACCGACCTTTTCAGAAAACATAAACAATTCAAGTTCCTGCCCCAATTTGCGGTGGTCCCGTTTTTTTGCCTCTTCCAGTAAAAAGAGATAGTCTTTAAGCTCCTGCTGTTTGGGGAATGTGATGCCATAAATCCGGGTCAGTTGCTGGCGTTTTTCATCACCCCGCCAATACGCCCCGGCAATATTCATCAGTTTGGCTGCTTTTATTTTCCCGGTATCAGGCAGATGCGGCCCCCGGCAAAGGTCGGTAAAATTGCCCTGCGTATAAAACGTAATAGAACCATCGGCCAGGTCTTCGATAAGTTCGAGCTTGTATTCGTCTCCCTTTTCGGTAAAATACTGAACTGCATCGGCTTTGCTTACCTCTTTGCGAACATAAGCATTGCCCTGGCGGGCCAGTTCCAGCATTTTATTTTCTATTTTTTCAAAATCGTCGCTGGAAAGCTGATAATTGCCAGGATCAACGTCATAATAAAACCCGTTTTCCACGGGAGGCCCGATGGCGAATTTGATGCCGGGATAAATGGCTTCAAGCGCTTCTGCCATGAGGTGGGCAGAAGAGTGCCAGAAGGTAGATTTGCCGTCTTTATCCTCCCACGTCAACAATTGCAGTGTGGCATCGGAATGAATGCTGCGCGAGGCGTCCCAAATTTCGCCATTTACCTTGGCAGAAAGCACATTGCGGGCCAGTCCGCTGCTGATGGACTCCGCAATTTGCATCGCGGTAACGCCGCTTTCATATTGGCGTACATTGCCGTCAGGAAAAGTAATGTTAATCATTTATTTTTTATTATGGTGTCTGTGTTTGGGTAGGAACACAGCTCTGTTTACGCAAAGTTTCCAAAAAGGCTGCTAAATTAGGTCATTTTAAAGACTTTGTACAACCGGGTTATAAAATTTGCAGATAAAGTTTTAAGGATTCTATTATATTTGCTTGCATTCTTAAGGAACCGCCCCATTGAAAAAGTGCTTTATAATCCTTGCTGCTACAAAAAAAACTACAAGGCCACGTCATGAAATTCGCTCAATACTCCCCTTGACGTGGTAAATTCACAACTTCAAACACTATTTTTACAATGAAAAGCAAGCTAAAAAGCATTGTCCTCGTTGAGGATAACCTTGCTGACGTCAAACTCACCGAGTACGCATTAAAAAGCCTGGAGGAGCGGCCACCACTCATCCACTTCTTTGAGGGCCCCGACTTGTTGCAATACCTTGCCGATGCAGATCTTCACGAAATTGCCGTGGTCATCATTGACCTCAATATGCCCAAAATGAGCGGTATAGAATTGTTGAAGATTTTCAGGAACGATGCAAAGTTGCACAACATGCCGGTACTTGTTTTCAGTAGCTCTGACGATCCGAACGACATGCAAAATTGCTACGACCACGGTGCCAGCGCCTATGTGGTGAAGCCTTCCGGGTTGGAAGAACTGGAAACAACCATGCGTCAGATTGTCGATTTTTGGTGCCAGGCCAATTCACTCCCCCCTGTCTTTTGGAACGGGCGTTTCAGTCCCCAGGAAGCCAATGTTCCGCTTTAGCCCCGCAAAACCAGTTCGTTTAACCGGAGATCGCTGAAAAAGTGCCCTGAATACTTCTTCTGTGATTTCCTCCCATTCTTGTTTGCGCAAAGCCAGCAGTTCGGGCGGTGGCTCGAAGGCGGGTTCTTTATGCGGGGTGGCAAAACGATTCCATGGACATACTTCCTGGCAGATATCGCAGCCGAACATCCACTGCTCAAATTTGCCTTTGTATTCCGCAGGGAGCGCCTCGTCGCGCAGTTCTATCGTGAAATAAGAAATACACCTGCTCCCGTCTACGACGAATCCGGACTGGGAAATGGCGTCTGTGGGGCAAGCTTCAATACAGCGGGTACAGGTGCCGCAATAATCCTTTATGGGCGAATCGTAGACCAGGTCGAGATCGAGAATCAATTCGGCGAGAAAAAAATACGACCCTGCCCGGGGGTGGATCAACATGGTGTTTTTTCCCATCCAGCCAATGCCGCTGCGCCGCGCCCAATCGCGTTCCAGCACGGGTGCTGAGTCTACAAAACAACGGCCGTGCACCGCTCCGATTTGCTCCTCTATGAAATGCAGGAGGGCTTTCAGTTTCCTTTTTACCACAAAATGGTAATCTTCTCCGTAGGCATACTTCGAAATTTTCGGGGCTAATGGGTCCTGTTGTTCCTGCTCGGTGTGGTAATTGTACATCAGGGTAATGACCGAGCGGGCGCCTTCCACCAATTTTCGCGGGTCAATGCGTTTGTCAAAGTGGTTGGCCATGTAGCTCATCTTGCCGTGTTTGCCCTGGTTTAGCCAGGTTTCCAGGCGGCGCGCCTCTTCATCCATTTGTTCTGCACGCGCCATGCCGACGAAAGAAAAACCCAGGCGCAGGGCTTCTTCGCGGATGAGGCGGGTGCGGAGTTGAATGGCGGACATGAGTTTGTTGTGGTAAATGATCCGAAAGGTAGCAATTCTTCAAATCAAAAAGACCGTACCCCCCAAATCGGGAAGTACGGTCCACACAACTTATTTTGCCTAATGATTACTACCAATTAACGCAACGCCACTGCTTTGTGGAAATCGCCGTTGCCGGCAATGACTTTCACGCTGTAGTCGCCCTTTGGCAGGCGCGACAGGTTGTAGCGTTTTTCCACTTTCAGCGAGTTGCTGATGTTTTCCTGGAAAATAACCTCGTCACTTTCATTCAGGAACACCACAATTACATTGCTTAAGCGCTTGTTCAGGAAAGACAGGTCGACGTAGTTATCGCCAACGTTGATGATCGGTGCGTATATTTCCTGACGGTTGTTCTCGTCAAGAACGAGTGAGCTGCCTGTGATGATGAGGGGCTGAACCGTCTCGATCAGGCCTGCATTGACGATCAAACGATAATCACCAGTTTCTAATTTGCTCAAATTGAATGTCTTGGCAAATGATTTACCATTTGACCGCTCTTCAATCAGCACGTTTCCATCAGCATCTTCCAGCGTAATGGTAGCCGGCGTGTTCAGTTTTTCCAGTTCAACACTTACCTTTTTGGCGTTGGCCGATTCCCGGATTTCAATGCGCGGTACGCCTCCGGCAACGGCAAGGTTGGTGAAAGCAAACAGGAACAATACATTGAGCGCGAATTTTTGAAAAGCCTTCATAATAACTTTGTTTTTGATTGAGTGAATTGTGTCGGAATACTTTCTTGTGATTACGAAGGCAAAGGTAGGGGGAGAAACAGGGGGATAGCTACCATTGGTTTTGCCGATTGTGATGCTATTTTATCCTACCAATCAAATAATTGATTGGTTTTTACCTGGTTTGAAACATGATTTTGGAATAATTATTACTTTTTATTATTTTATTCAGAATATTGTTTTAAAAAATACAATATTAAACAACAATTAAGGCTGCAATGAATCCGGTTGCTCCCGGAAAGTAATGCTAAAAGTTTTTTTTAATCCTTAATATTGCTGTTCATGCCGGCTATCAGAGCAGTAAGAAGGCCTTTGAAGTTAAAAAAAATCATCATGCAAAAAACACACTTGCTTTGGATGGCCTTGCTCTTTTGCTGCGCCACCGCATCTTTTGCCCAGCTAAAATCCCCGGATGAGTTTCTCCCGCACCGCTGGGGCGAAACATTCACACCTCACCACCTGCTGGTGGCTTATGCAGAGCACGTAGCCGCCAACAGCAACCACGTCAGGCTCATTCCTTATGGCCGTACCAACGAGGCACGCCCGATGATGGTCGCAGTTGTTTCCACACCGGAAAACCTGGCTCGTTTAGAAGACATCCGGGTGAACAACCTCCGCCGGGCGGGCACAGTGCCCGGCACACCGGACGCCGCACTCGACCGGGCCATTGTCTGGCTTAGTTTCAGTGTGCATGGCAATGAAGCCTCAGGCTCTGAAGCATCCATGGCTGTGTTATACGACCTGGTCAATCCGGCCAATGCCCTGACAAAATCCTGGTTAAAAAATACCATTGTCATTATTGATCCGTCGCTCAATCCCGATGGTTATTCGCGCTATACCCACTGGTTTCGGGGTGTGGCCAACCGCATTCCCGACCCCAACCCGGCTGCCCGCGAACACCGCGAACCCTGGCCGGGCGGTCGTGTCAACCACTATTATTTTGACCTCAACCGCGACTGGGCCTGGCAAACACAGGTGGAATCGCAGCAACGCGCCAAAGTTTATCACCAATGGCTGCCGCACGTACACGCCGATGTTCACGAGCAGTACTACGATGCGCCTTATTATTTTGCCCCGGCAGCAGCCCCCTACCACGAGTACATCACCAAGTGGCAATCCGATTTTCAGGTTGAAATCGGTAAAAACCACGCCAAATATTTCGATGCCAACGGATGGCTTTATTTCACCAAAGAGGTGTTCGACTTGTTGTATCCAAGCTATGGCGATACTTATCCCACTTACCTTGGTTCTGTGGGCATGACTTACGAACAGGGCGGGCACAGCCGTGGCGGCCGGGCAATTACCATGCCCAATGCAGACACGCTGACCCTATTTGACCGGGTCATTCACCACAAAACGACCGCGCTTTCTACCGTGGAGGTTTCGTCTCAAAATGCGCAACGCCTGCTCGAGAATTTCAAAAGTTATTACGAAAAAAGCAGCACCAACCCGCCCGGGCCATTCAAGACCTATATTATTAAAGGAGGAAACAACAAAGGCAAACTCAAAGCCTTTTGTGCCTTGCTGGATAAAAACTTTATCCGCTACGGCAAAGCATCCGCTGTATCAGGCCTCAAAGCCGTAGATTATCAAACCGGGAAAGAAACAACCGTACGGATCGAAAGCAACGATCTGGTCATCAGCGCCTACCAGCCACTGGCCGTCATGACGCAGGTGTTGCTGGATCCACAGACCAAAGTTTCGGATTCGCTGACCTACGACATCACCGCCTGGTCTTTGCCCTACGCCTACGGCCTCGAAGCTTATGCCAGCACCCAGCGCGTGGAAGTGAAGCCAGGGTATGAATTCGGCGCTTACGCAAATACGCTGGCCAATGCCGGCGCACCTTATGCGTATCTGGCCCGGTGGGAATCGGTGCACAATGCCCGTTTTTTGGGTCAATTGCTGCAAAAAGGAGTGGTGGTGCGCTATGCCACGTCCGATTTCAGGCTGGGAAGTACGGAATATGCAGCTGGAACGCTTGTCATTACCCGCAGTGACAACCGGAAAAACCCGGATTTTGACGCCATTGTAAAAACTGCGGCCCTACAACACCAGCAGGAC
This sequence comes from Saprospiraceae bacterium, assembly GCA_013361075.1. Classification (GTDB taxonomy): domain Bacteria; phylum Bacteroidota; class Bacteroidia; order Chitinophagales; family Saprospiraceae; genus JABWAJ01. The sequence goes on from JABWAJ010000093.1 coordinate 6,621, forward strand.
ATCTACCCGGCGAGCACCGGTTTTGTGGAATCCGGGCGCGATTTCGGTTCTGACGGATACCGGCTCGTGGAAGCTCCGCGCGTAGCCGTGTTGGGTGGAGAAGAGGTTTCCGACAATGAGTTTGGTCAGATCTGGCACTATTTTGAAGAAGACCTGCGCTATCCGTTGAGCATTTTCAAAGCCGATGAGCTGTCGCAACTCAATCTCGACGATTTTAACCTGCTCATTCTGCCCGAAGGCAGCTACAATATTGATGACGCCACCGCCGACAAACTAAACCGCTGGATGTCGGATGGCGGAAGGCTCATTGCCATTGGTTATGCCGTTGCGGCTTTGGAAGAGAAAAAAGGCTTCTCGCTTACCAAATATGCGACCTCTGATGACAAAGCCCAGGCTGAAAAAGCACGCGAAAAAGCCGTATTAGACAGTCGCCTCCACACCTACGAGGGCCAGTCGCGCCGATGGGCCGCATTTTCATTGCCGGGTGCTGTGTTTAAAGTAAAAATGGACACCTCTCACCCGCTGGCTTTTGGGCTTTCTGAATACTATTTTTCATTAAAAACCAACAGCTTAGCGTATCCTTATCTCAAAAATGCATGGAACGTAGGTACCCTGGGTGCCGACTTTATGTCGGTTGGCTTTGTTGGTTCCAAAGCTAAAGAAAGCCTGAAAAATACGGCCGTATTTGCCGTACAGGATAAGGGTGATGGCGGTGTCATTTATCTGGTTGACAACCCGCTGTTTCGTGGTTTTTGGGAAAATGGGAAATTTTTGTTCAGCAATGCCGTGTTTTTTGCAGCACAGTGATGGAAATGCCTGTCGGACGCCCTGAAGGTGTCCGACAGGTATTTCCATCACGGAACATCCCGAATTTTTTCACGTACCGGTGGGGCAAAAAATTCGGGATGGCTTCTGTTTGCACAACCCTAATCCCAAGCGGATGAGTATTTTTTATAAAAAAACAGCAAAATATTAATTTATAAAATCAACACAAACAATGACATATACTTAAACCCTTCTTTTTGCTGGTAAAATTTACAAAAAAATCTGCTTCTTCTATTGACTTTACTAAACACCGTTCAGTATATTTGCATTGTTAATCGAATAAACGTCGTCAAGTTTGACCCCAAAGAAGAAATGCGACACGGTAAGCAGATAGCTTAGTCGGGCAATGATTGTTGCTATCGGGGCCATAACCAGTAATTAATCACCAATACACTAATAACCACTACCCACTATGGGCGTTGCAGAAAGAAAATTGAGGGCAAAAGAAGAAATGCGGCAGCTGATTCTGGAAACTGCGCGTAAGTTGTTTTTGGAAAAAGGCTTTGAGCACACCAGTCTGCGCAACATTGCAGAAGCCATTGAATACAGCCCTGCCACCATTTATTTGTATTTCAAGGACAAAAACGAGCTTTTTCACGCCTTACACATCGAGGGCTTCAAGATGATGCTCGAATACATGCAGCCATTGAGGGCCATTGCAGATCCTTTCGAGCGTTTGGTGCAATTGTCTTATACCTATATCCGCTTTGCCCGGGAGAATCCTGAGTTTTACGACCTGATGTTCATTATGAATGCGCCGATGGATGCATTAGACACTGAAGAGAAGTGGGCAATGGGCGACCAAACGTTTGGGTTTGTAGTCTCTCTGATTGAAGAATGTCAGCAAGAGGGGCGTTTTCAGGGCAAAGATGCCTATCAGTTGGCTTTCCATTGCTGGGCAAGCGTTCATGGCTTAGTTTCCTTGGAAATCCGCCAGCGCACCCGGGTTTGCCACGATGAAAAAATGAGGGCTTGTTTGGTAGAGGATAGTCTGGCTTATTTCATTGACGCCATGTCAAAGCTTTGATTTTGCCTTTTGTACCCAAATGGACGTTCCATTTTTTTTGCTCTTTTACTAAACACTGTTCATAAAATATACAATCATAACAATATTTCTTATGATCACCTTACTGAAATCAAAGCCGGGCCTTTTGCTGCTGTTGTTGTCCGGCGCATCTTCTTTATTGGCGCAACACCCTGTTATCGAGCGCTATGTGCAGGAGGGCCTGAACAACAACCTACTGCTGAAACAGGAACAAGTCGCTTTGGAAAAAAACAAGGCCTCGGTAGAGGCGGCGCGGCGCCTCAGCTACCCGACCATTGCCCTGCAGGGTTCCTATACCCTGGCTACCGGTGGCCGGGCCATTGACCTGCCCATCGGCGATTTGCTCAACCCCGTGTATGCTACTCTCAATGAAATGACCCAAACCAACCAGTTTCCGATGCTGGAAAATGTGCGGGAGCAGTTGTCGCCAAACAATTTTGCCGATGTCAAAGTGAGGGCTTCCATGCCGGTCATCAACCCCGATATCCGCATCAACCGCAATGCCGAGCAGGAAAAAGCGAGCATTCAGGAATTGGAAATTGGCCGGGCCAGGCGCGACCTTACGTACCAGATCAAAGCCGCTTATTTCAATTACCTTCAGGCGGGCGAAGCGGTCAAAATATATGAGAGTGCACTGGAATTGCTAAAAGAAAACCTGCGGGTGAACCAGTCGCTCCTGAAAAATGATAAAATCAACAAAGCACCGGTGCTGCGCATTGAGGCAGAAATCAGCAAAGTGAACGCCGAAATTGCCCAGGCCCGTACCAAACAGCTCAATGCTGCTTCGTACTTCAATACCCTGCTGCACCGACCGATGGAAAACGAAATTGAGCTGGCTCCCCTTCCTTCGCCCGATTCGCTTCTGCTTGCCCATACAGCGCTGCAATTGCCGGATGTACAACGCCGGGAAGAGATCCAACAATTAGATAAAGCACTGCAATTGAATCAATTATCAATGACCGTTGCGGACAATTTCAACAAACCCCGATTGAACGCTTTTGTAGACCTCGGCGCTCAGGGTTTTTTAGCCAACCTTGACAACAGAGCCCCCTATGCCATAGCCGGGCTCCAATTGGAATGGACCCTCTGGAACGGCAACCGCAACCGGTGGCAGGAACGCCAGGTAGCATTAGAAAGCCAGCAACTGAACCTGCGCCGCCAGGATGTGGTGAGCCAATTCGAACTCAAACAGAAAGTAGCCGTGGAAGACGTTCGTGCAGCTTACGAAAGTCTGAAAGCAACCAACCAGGAATTAGCCTCCGCTACAGAATACTTCAGGGTTGTGGACCGCAGCTACCGCGAAGGCATGGCTTCCTACATCGAGTACCTGGATGCCCGTACCCAACTGACCAATGCCCGTTTGCAAAAGAATCTGAAAGCTTTTAACCTCTGGGGGCAGATCGCCGCGATGGAGCGTGAATTGATTTATTGATCACTTATTAAATAAAAACCGGCAATGGGACCAGCTTGGAAAAAAGACAACCACGCTCCGGCCATTGCATCTCATAAAAAATCACCTAATAACATGAAAAAGATATTTTTCCTGCTTCCGATGGCTTTGTTTCTGGCAGCCTGCCAAAGCGACAAAAAAAGCGAAACCACAGAAACTGCTGAAGAGCGCATTCCGGTAGAATTGCGCCAGGTAAAAACACAAACCGTTGCCGACCCGGTTTATTTGTCGGGACTGGTTTCCAACGAAAAAGAGGCCCGGCTTTCCTTCAAAACAGGGGGGGTCATCCAGCGGGTTTATGTAGATGAAGGCGACCGGGTAGCTGCCGGGCAACTGTTGGCCACGCTCGACCTTACCGAAATCAGTGCGCAGGTCAGCCAGTCGCGTCAGGGTGTGGAAAAAGCACGCCGCGACTGGGAACGGGCCAAAAATCTGTACGCCGACAGCGTTGCCACAAAAGAACAATTGCAAAATGCCAATACCGCCTTCGAGGTGGCTAAAGAAAACCAGCGCATTGCCGATTTCAACCAAAAATTTTCTGAAATCCGGGCGCCTCATGCCGGCCGCATTGTGCGCAAACTCATGAATGAAGGAGAACTTGCGGGCCCGGGTACGCCGATATTTTTCATGGACGGGCAAGGCGAAGCCGCCTGGGTTTTGCGTGCTGGAGTTCCAGACCGCGATTGGGCCCGCATTGCTGAGGGCGACAAAGCAGAAGTCGTTTTCGATGCCTGGCCGGATGAAGTGTTTGTGGGTGTAGTCAGCAACAAAGCCGTTGCAGCCGATCCCCGCAGTGGTTCCTTTGAAATTGAAATCAAGGTGCAGGCAAAAGGCAAAACCCTCGCTTCCGGTTTGTTTGCCAAAGCCAAGCTCACACCTAATGCCGTGGGCCAGGTCAAGTGCGTCCCCATTGAAGCGCTGCAGGAAGGCAATGGAAAAGACGCCTTCGTTTTCATCACCAAGGACAACCAAACAGTACAAAAGCAGGCCATCCGGATTGCCTTCATCAATAAGGATTGTGTAGCCGTATCGCAGGGACTTGAAAATGTGACGGAAGTCATCACTTCCGGGTCGCCGTTTTTGACGGAACGTTCGCTCATCAAGGTCATTCCGACACATACGAGCGCGCAGTAGCGAAATTTTGTCACCTAATGTAATTACTGGCAATACCCTCTTCTCCTGATAGAGAACAGGGTAGCCATTTATAAAAATACAACCATGAAAATTTCGGAATTTTCCGTCAAAAACTACCAGTTTACCCTCATCATGTTTGTGATGGCCATGCTGGTAGGCCTCACTGCGCTGCTCAACATGCCGCGCAGTGAAGATCCCAATATCGAATCGCCGTTTTATGCTGTTGTAGCCGTGTACCCTGGTGCGGGGCCACAGGAAATGGAAGAATTGGTAGTAGACCCGCTCGAAAATGCTTTGTCGGAACTTGAAGACGTCAAAACCATCATTGCCGACATCAGCGACGGCCTGGCCTCCATCCGGGTTGATTTCAAATACAGTGTGGACGTCAACGAAAAATACCAGGAAGTAGTGCGCACGGTGAACGCCATGCGCGGTGAATTGCCACAAGAATTATACGCCCTCGAAACGCGCCGTTTCCGGCCCTCAGATGTGAATATCCTCCAGGTTGCTCTGGTTTCCGAAACCGCTTCTTACAAGGAAATGGAAACGCAGGCCAACCGGCTGGAAGAAGCCCTGGAAAAAGTAAAAAACCTGAAAAACGTTGAATCGTGGGGCTACCCCGACCAGCAGGTGCGGGTCTCGCTGCGCTTAGAACAAATTGCCCAGCAAGGCATTCCAATCAACAACGTATTGGGGGCCATCCAAAGCGAAAATGTCAATATTCCCGGTGGCAACGTGTGGCTGAACAGCCGGAAATTCAACGTCAAAACGAGCGGCAGTTACGAAGACGTGGAAGAAATCCGCAATACCATCGTCTCTGGGCGGAATTTGCGCCGTATTTTGATTAAACCGGAAACGGCCGAAAAATACCCCCACCTCTTTGCCATTGGCGACCTGATCGAAGAATGCCCTACCCTGGTCTCCACCATCACCACCACCATTGACGACCGAGGCGAAGTGCTGGACAGTGCCAGCCCCAAACTGGCAAAAATTCGCGGCGAACTGCGGGTGATGTACGGCCGAATCCAGGAAAAACTCCAACGCATCCTCAACAGCAGCCTCAACCAATACCTGCAAGAGCCATTGGTAACGATGAGAAACGGCCGTTATGTCATCCCCCTCAAAGCAGATGCCAAAGGCCGCATCAAAGGCATTGTCCACGACCAAAGCGGCAGCGGCGCAACCCTATGGATCGAACCCATTGGCACAGTGGAGCTAAACAACGAGTTCCGCAGCCTGGAACTGCAAGAAGAACAAGAAATCCAGCGCATCCTGGCTGAACTCTCGGCCAAAATCGGGCAACAAGCCGACTCCATCAAGCGCGTGGTAGAACGCCTGGCCGAACTCGACCTGATCTTCGCCCGCGCCCGCTACGCCAGCGAGATACGCGCCTATGAGCCAGAGTTTGTGGAATGGCGCAAAATTGAGCAGGCCAAACCACCCAAACATGCCAACGAACTGGACAAATGGGTAGCCCCGCCGCCTAATTTACATCCAGGCTCCACCATCTGGATCAAGGCTGCCCGCCATCCTTTGCTCAACCCGGAAACCGTTGTGCCAACCGACCTGACGCTGGATGATGAAACCTTTGTTGTCCTTATCACAGGCCCCAACACCGGTGGTAAAACGGTCAGCCTCAAAACGATGGGGTTGATGGTGCTGATGGCCCAATCTGGCCTGCATTTGCCCGCCCAATATGCCCGCATGACCCTGTTTGACCATGTGTTTGCCGACATTGGCGACGAACAATCTATTGAGCAAAGCCTTTCCACGTTCTCGGCCCACATGAGCAACATCATCCGCATCCTCAAACTCATAGATGACCGTTCTCTGGTGCTGTTGGATGAACTTGGCTCTGGCACAGACCCCGGTGAAGGGGCCGCTCTGGCAATGTCTATCACTAACTACCTGCGCGACAAAGGGGCTACCACCTTCATTGCCACCCATTACCCGGAACTAAAGGTGTATGCCAGCCAGACCTCTGGGGCCACCAACGCCTCGATGTTGTTCGACATTGAAACGCTTTCGCCCACCTACGAGATGACGATTGGCATTCCGGGGCGTTCCAACGCCTTTGCCATCGCCCGGCGGCTGGGGCTAGACGATACCATCCTGGATGAAGCTATTAAGCTGGTTGGCACGGGCAGCCACAAAGCAGAAGGTATTTTGGATGCCATTTACCAACTGCGCGACAAAATAACGGCCGAAGAAGCAGCAACTCGGCTGGCTTTGCGCGAGGCGGAACAGGAACGGGAACGTTTGCATCAGCGATTGGAACAAATTGAGGGGGAACGCCGCCACATTTTGCAAGAAGCCCGCGACCAGGCTAAAGCTGACCTGGAAGCTGTGCAAAACGAGTTGCGCCAGATGCGGCGGCAGATGCGTGATGCGGCTTCGCTGAATGCCCTTAAAAAGGTGACGCAACAGGTGGAGGAGCTAGAAACAGCCCAGAATAGACCCTTGGAAACGGCCGTTTCTCCTATTACCCCCGCCAAACCCCGCAAAAAAGGCGGCAAAGGGCTGCAAGTGGGCGATATTGTGCT
>JABWAJ010000690.1 GCA_013361075.1 Saprospiraceae bacterium
GTCAATGAGGAAAGTACGCGGAATACCCGTTACACCATACAATCCGGCAGGAGCAGATTCCCATTTTTTAAGGTCACTTACATGGTAGTCCCACTTCAGGTTGTCTTGCTTGATGGCGTCAATCCAGCGCTGTTTTGAGCCCTGGATCATGGTATTGGCCTGGTCAGGCGAGGAAACGCGTGCCATGGATCGTGAATCCATGCCATCCAGCGATACACTGAACACGGTGAATCCCTGCGATTTGTATTTGTCGTAAATCTTCACCACGTTCGGGTTTTCTGCACGACATGGGCCACACCAGCTTGCCCAGAAATCGAGCAGGACGACTTTGCCTTTCAACGACGACAGAGAAAACTCCTTTCCGCTCGGGCTCGGCAATTTGATATCCGGTGCCATTTGGCCGACCTGGATCAATTCTGTAGCGCGTTGCTGGTTGTATTGAGCTTCTACCAGGTTGATAAAATTGCCATATTCTGTAACTTGTTCAGAGCCGGGAGTTGCCTGTGAAAGTTTGCCAAGCGCTTTTTTCTGGATGTCCAGAAACTGGCCGCTTGTGCCCAGCGTCTTATACGCTACGAAAGCACCCAACAGCGGGTTTTTTGTAGAATCCACAAAATTGGAGATGTCTTCCGGTTTCAGCCGGCGGCTTAGCCCGGCCTGCATCAGGGTGGCAAAAGACTGGGTTTGTGGTGAACCGGTAATCGTAAAATTATACGTCTCCAATGTATTGAGATCGCCTTTGATTTCCACCTTTTTTTCAGAACCGTCCAGAATCAGGTTGATGCGACGGGCACCAAAGCGAAGGTTATACACCCCTGGCTCGAGGCCTTCAGGAAATTCAAACTGGAATTGGCCCGAACCATTGACGTCAACCTTCGATACAACGCTATTGGCCCTGCCAATCACAACATAGTCGAGGAACGCCTGAATATTTTGGGCATTTTCCAATTCGCCCGAAATGACAGTACCTTTCTGTGGGCCACTGCACTGCCAGACAGTCAGAATGAATCCGAAGGCAGCTAAGATGGTAGCAATTTTTCTCATGTTCATGATTCCTAAAATGATAGATTTGAGATATTTGACATTAGAATTCAGACTTTGTGCAAAAGAATTCCCGGTGCTGATCCGGCTATTTTTCGAGCACTTCAGCCAGGGTATTGTCGTAAATTTGTTTCCAGGACGCCACACTGCCGTAATCCTCCCCGTCTATTGTCATGCGATCCCCTTTCACTTCACCCAATTTTGAAAAAGAAACATTATGGGCGTTCAGATGGTTGACCAGTTCGTCTTCCATTTCTGGTTTAACGCTGATGATGACCCGGCTCTGGCTTTCACCAAACAAATAGGCATCTTTGCGGAAATTGCTGTCCGTTTCCACATCAAACCCTAATCCTTCCACCATAGCGCACTCCAGCAAGGCGCCGAACAAGCCACCTTCAGATACATCGTGGGCCGAACGAACCATGCGTTTGCGAATGAGCGCCTTGATTTGTTGTTGCAGGTGATATTCCTCATCCAAGTCAAAATGAGGCGGCGGAGAATGTTGAATGTTGTGAATGACACGAAGGTATTCTGAACTCCCCAAGTCATTGTGCGGGGTGCCCAGCATGTATATCTGATTGCCTGATTCCTGGAAGTACATCCCCGTTTGCAGGCTGGTATCATCGAGTATCCCCAGCATGCCGATGGTTGGCGTTGGATAAACCGGTTCAGTGCGGTCTTTAAAAACCGACTGGTTGTAGAAACTTACATTGCCACCCGTAACCGGGGTATCGAATTTGCGGCAAGCATCGCCCATGCCCTTAATGGCGTTCACAAATTGCCAGTAAACTTCAGGGTTGTATGGGTTGCCAAAATTCAGGCAATTGGTAATGGCTACCGGTTCGCCGCCGGAACAAACAATATTGCGCGCTGCTTCGGCAACGGCAATCATTGTGCCTATATAGGCGTCTGCATACACATAAGCAGCATTGCAGTCTGTAGTCAGGGCCAGGGCCTTTTTTGTTCCTTTTACCCATACCAGCGCCGCATCCGACGGTTTGTTGGTACTCATGCTGCCAGTGCGCACCATGGAGTCGTATTGCTCATATATCCAGCGCTTAGAGACGAGGTTAGGGGAAGCAAACAGGCGTCGTGCCGTGTCAATGTAATTTTCAGGACGGGGTACAGCCGAGCTTTTGAACTGGGCATTTTTCCGGAGGTATTCCGGTTTGGTATATTCTCTTTTATAAACTGGAGCTCCGCCCCCCAGCACCAATTCCTGGGTGGGCACATCGGCCACTTTTTCTCCGTGAAAATAAAACTCCAGTCGCCGGGTATCCGTCACCTCTCCGATTTGTTCGCAAACCAGGTCCCATTTGTCGAAAACAGCTTTCAGTTCAGCTTCCCTGCCTTTTACGCCAACAATCAGCATGCGTTCCTGGCTTTCTGAAAGCAAAATTTCAAACGGTTTCATGTTGGCCTGGCGCGTTGGGGCTTTATCCAGGTCGAT
>JABWAJ010000094.1 GCA_013361075.1 Saprospiraceae bacterium
TATGATTTGTTGCCAACCGACGCCAACCCTGATCACACTACCCTGAAATGGGCTGATGGCACCCCGAGCGGCTTTTTAATCCGCACTATTCCCATAGCAAGCGCGGCTATGTTGGTAAAAATGTAATGTAAAGTTTTAGTGCATGTGGGGTTGCGCTGGTTGTGGCCCCACATGCCGATAGATTCAGAAACAAAGGATGAGTTAAAAAACCAACAAATGAGACCGGTGAAAAAAATAATGTGGTCCTTATTTTTCGTCACAGTAATTGTGCTGGGATGGTGGCGTGGTGCTGAATGGGAAACAACAAATGGGCAAAACAAGCCCTCAGAAGGCAGTGCAGAGGATCGCCTGCCCTACACCGCGCACGAATACCTGCTCCAAAAAGTTAATGAAGCGCCACAAGTAGCGGCTATGGGCCGCCTGAACCCAAATGCTTTGCAACTTGTGGGCTCTCCGGCTGCAATTCAAACCATGCTGGATATCATTCACCGCAAATTGGGATTGTGGTACCGGTTTTCGATTGCCCCGGAGGGGTTTTTGCACCTCCAGGTTCTCCAAAATCAGGAGCCACTCAGCTTGTCTCAAAGGGCGTTCCTCAGCGTTTTTACCCGTATATTGAGCCGGCCTTTCTCCGTAGCCCTCCAGGTTTATGACCATAAGGATGATGAATCCCGGTTTGTGCTCATCGGCAAAGACCGCGAAAATGCCATTGATGTAGGAGATATGGAGAAATTTGGCACCAACGGCTGGCTCACAGAACATGGGGTGATGGCACACGAGCTTTTCGAGAGCTACCTGTTGCAAAGCAATGACCTTGAAACCCCCCGGGAACATACGGCAGCTCATGTGCTCGCCGCTTCTCTGGAAGATGTCATCAATGAGGTTCCTCAGAGCGATGCTGTTAACCGAATGGCAGTAGCAGGAAAACTGACTGTTTTTATCAAAACAGAGCCAACATCTCCTGTTTTTGACCTGGAAATACAAATCTGGTTTCATCGAAACAACGTTACTCACCTGACCAACAATGCAAAAGAAGCGATTGGCTGAGGAGCGTACAGCGGCAAAACGAACCATAATACCCAAAGCCTGATCTGACAGCAACCACCTCAAAAATAAACAACGGCTCCGGATGATCCGGACAGGCCTTTGCCCCGTAAGTGTAGTCAAAAATACACCTATCCAATTTTGACTGCCATGATAGAGACACTTGCCAAGCTCCAGCCCTTGATCCTGATCGGACTGCTGGCGACTATGTACAGCCTGGAATTATTTATCCCTTACCTGGCCAAACCAGCTGACAAACGCAAACACGACCTCCACAACTTTGGCGTGTCGTTCATTTCTTTTGCAGTAAATGGCCCGCTAAGCGGATTGGTGGTTTACATGTTGATGTTCACGGCACAACATCAACTGGGCTTGTTCAATCAAGTTGGCCTGCCAGTGCTTGCAGAAATCATTTTGGGCATTTTGCTTATTGATTTTGGGTCCTATTGCTTCCATAATTTACAACACAAAGTGCCTCTGTTGTGGCGTTTTCACCGCGTTCATCATTCCGATCCCAATCTGAATACTTCTTCTGTATTGCGCTTTCATCCGGTGGACGTGGCCTTATCGCAGTGTATTTTTCAGGTGATCTGGATCCCCCTCATGGGCATATCCATGACTTCATTCGTTATTTATGGTGGTGTAGCCCTGCCTTTATTGGTATTGCAACATGCCAATGTTTGCTTTCCGGAGTGGGTTGAAAAATATGGCCGCTTTATTTTTTCAACTCCGGGCTGGCATAAAATTCACCATTCCGATGAGCAACACTACACAGACTCTCATTACGGAGACGTGTTTACTTTTTGGGACCGGATATTTGGAACCCATCACAAGGTTAGCCCCGAACAGATTTCTTATGGTTTAAAAGAATTTAAAGCGCAAAAGCACCATACCATTAAGGGGCAGTTGTGGATGCCTTTTGAAAATGGACCTGTTGCAGCTACCGGAAACAATAAAGGGAATGCCAGCTAAGAGTAGCGAAGGCGGGCTGCCGTTATTGCCGGCAGGTTATGCCAACAATGTCGGGCTTGTTTTCCGGAATAATTCCACATCAATCCAGCAAATCCAACCCAAAAAACAAACAAAGGTAATTTTCTGAACAACAGGCAAATAAATCAGCATGTCTTTGGTGTAATAGAGGTAGTTGTTCAGCACCACCAGCAACAGGTTGAAGATGCCAAGTCCAAAAAGCCCGAACCATTTGATTTTGTAAAGCCCGATAAAGGTGCCTGCAACGGCAATCAGTCCGATCACTGAGGCCACATAAGTGACTGTATCGTGGAGATTGGTGAATAAAAAAACCGCAATTACCATCGACAGGGTGCCCGAAACCTGGATGGTCAGCCTGGCAAATTTGCTGAAATGCACGTACCTCGGGAAATAAAACCAAAACACGGACAGCGATGTACACAGGACAACCATCCCCGCCAGGGCCACTGGCCGTCCTGCATTGTGCTGCCCGTTGATGGCAACTTCATTCAACAAATTGCACCAATAATTATTGCGCCAGCTAAACCCGGTTGAATGTTTGTCCACTTGTGAGCCTCCCGGGTAATACAAGGTAGCGGTAAGGTAAAGCAAGGCAAAAAGCAGAATGCCGAACACCGGGGTTATGACCCAAAAACGGCTTATTTTTTTTTGTTCCTGCGGTGTTGCCTTGTTTTGCATGTGTGAATTATGGAACGAGCCGGGCCTTACTACCGGCCATGTTGTTTTTTTAAGTCGTTGGATAAATTGTCAAAAACATAATCATGCTCCTGACTGATGCCTAATTTTTCAAGGGGTTCCCAATAAAACCTCGGATTAAGAACAGACGTGTACGTGGTTATTCTGGTCAATTTGCAATGGTTTTCTCCAACTTTACCAAAATGGTAAATAGCTTCTTTGAACCCCAGCCAGGTTCTTCCAGTCAACTGGTAATCAATAACATCCATTCGTAGTACCTTACCCCGTTCCAGTTCCGTTATTTTTTCTATGATCTTGCCGCCTGAAAAATAGCAGGTTCTGATGCCTCCGACTTCTTCTTTTTCCAAAACACATTTTTCGGGAATTGGCAGGTCAAATTTCATGAGAAAAGGCTTTTCTGCATTAAGGGTATCCACCGATTTTATGGTATCATAAACCTGATCCGGAGAATAGGGGTAAACCCGCTCTGTTTTGACTTCGACTATTTCGACGTTGCCGGAATTGAGGTACTTTTCAATGGGTGCGCCGAACAAAACGATAATCAACGGTAAAATCAAAATTTTTAAATTATTGGTGGGTTTAAATACGCCGAATGCAATTAAAGCCTTATTCGCCCAAATACCAAGTATCACCAACGGGATGATGACCGGAATGGACATGACCACACAGATCATACCTTCCAAAGCATTCAGGTATATAAAAGCAAGGAATGCTATGACTGCGAAAAACATGCCAATCAAAGCCCATTTTTTGAAAGGCATCGCGCCAATGGCAACGCCCAATGAAAAAGGAAGCAAAATGAACAAAATCCAGCCATAATCAGCCAGACCATAATGCAGGAATGCAAATCCCACCCCAAGGTAGATCAGCGTCAACAGAATGGTCAGTTTAAAGCTTCTGTCGGTTAGGATTTGGTTCATAAAGCTTAAAATTTAACTTTTTGAGTAATGTGCATTGGCCATTTATCAGCAGGACAGGATGATGGTTATCCTTTTGACAGCCCTAAAGCTCAGGGGAAATTAAGCGGAGGCCTGGTTAACCCATGCCAAATATATTCTAATTTTTCTTAGAGCTTGTCCAAAGCCTAACTGCATTAGGAATATTTGCATAGACTTAAGGCCAGCCATGATCGCAAAAGTTGCCTTTAAGATTAAGGGGGGTATTTAATGTATAAGCTTGTAGAAGTATAGGGTTTTGTGGGCGTCTAAAAGAGTTTCCACTCTTTCCCCTTTATGTCGGGTTAAGACCAGTTGAAGGTTCCCATTTTTGTCGTACGTATAAAATTCGGCATACTCTATTGCCCATTCATCAAATTTGTTTTCAAAATATTCTTCCAGAATACGGCCTCCGGTATCATAAATGTAGCGGGAGCGATGGGCATCCAACCAGCTGTTTGTTTCATCCAACCAGCTTTGTATGAGGAATTTTTTGAGGAGTTTTTCTGAATAATAAGTATATAAATACTGGGTTTCGTTAGACCAACCTTCCGTTTCTTTATTCCATTGTTGAAAACGAAGACCTACCAGCTCTCCCGTTTTTTGAGCATAAATATGAATGGTTTGGGTATTATTCAGCCATCTGGAGCTTTCGTAATTCCAGGTTTGGAATACTTCCTTTGTCTTTTGATTGTTTAAATTGTATAAATAGCAATGCCGGAAAAAATTTACCCATCGGGTAGAACCTGCCTGCCTTTGTTGAATCGTCTCGGATTTTAGATTGTTATTGCTGCCATATCGGTATATATGCCGGCTATCAGGGATCCATGTTTCATCCCGAAAGGAAAACTTGTCCAACTCTAATAAAAGCCCTGAATTGCCATATTGGTATACTTCCTTATAACTGTTCTTCCAACCATCCGGATTGTCGTTCCAAAGCAGATGAGTCGCGGCCTTGATCCGTTCTTGTGTATCATAGTCATACAAGATTTCATGCTGATTGACCCATACTTTTTTTTCGTCATCCCAAAATTGACTGGTTGTTTTTTTTAACAGGTTTACAGCCTGATAAACATACATGAGTTGAAAAGAATGAATCCATTCACTGGTGTTTGGCCTGTATTCCTGGTAAAGGGATTTAATCAATAATTTTTTTTTATAGGTGTATTGAACGCGTGATTGGGGCAGCCATGTCTGACCATCTGTTGTGCCCTGGTGTTCAATGGCTATTAGCTGATATTTTCCTGATTTTATATCAGTTTTGTAAAAGCGTTTAAAAGGAGTATTTGATTTTAAAAGCGGGTCTAATGCCCGTTGGAACAACTTGCTGTTGAATGACCTGGTGTCTTCGGATTGATCCAGCCCCGAAAGATTCAAATTGTTGAATTTCATGGTGTTTGGTTTATGGACAAATGATCCCGATATATCCTTAAGCAGGAATGCATTCAACCCCTGTTCTCCCAAATAAAATAGTAACAACGTTCAAATTATCCTCTCACCCCTTCCAAAATCCGGATGTAATTCGCCCGTTCATAAGCGTCGGTGTCGGAAACATTAAACTGGTTCATCGCTCCTTTGAAAGCGCTGATGGACTGAAAACCTTTAGCCGACATCCAGTTTCGCAAATCATCGTGCATGGTTTCCAGGTACCTGATTCCGTTTTTGTACAAAGCAGAAGCCGTCATGGCAACATCAGCCCCGGCTAATAAATATTTGATCACCTCCTCTGCACTTTGTACGCCGGTTGTGGCAGCCAGCGACAAGCGCAACTTCCCTGAGAGGATGCCAATCCACAACAGCGGGAGGCGGATCTCCGAAGCATTGCTGTATTGAAGGTTGTGCATTACTTTTAACGTTTTTATGTCAAAGTCCGGCTGGTAAAACCGGTTGAACAGAACCAGTGCATTTGCTCCTGCTTCCTGCATGCGCAAAGCCGTATGGCCCATGGCACTGAAATAAGGATTCAGCTTAACGGCAATGGGAATCTGCACGGTTTGCCGGACCAAACGAATGATGTCCATATAGCGCTGCTCTACAGCCTGCCCCGTCAACTCAAGGTCGGCAGGGATGTAAAAGATATTGATTTCCAGACCATCAGCGCCTGCCTGTTCCAGTTGCCGGGCATAATCTATCCAGCCCTCCGGGGTGATGCCGTTCAAACTGGCAATAATGGGGATATGCACCCGTTCTTTTACCAATCGGATGTTTTCCAGATACGCGGCTGTGCCAACGTGGTACGATTCCAGGTCCGGGAAATAATCCGCCGCTTCTGCAAATACATGGCTGGTTGCCCGGATAACTGCCTCAAAACGTGCAGTTTCTTTCCGGATTTGCTCTTCAAATAAGGAAAACAAAACAACGGCACCGGCACCCGAGTCTTCCATTTGCAGGATGTTGTCTGTCTTTTCCGACAAGGTACTGGCGGATACAACGATGGGCGAATGCAATTTCAATCCCATATAAGTCGTGTCGAGATTCATGAACTTCTTTTTTTTAGCTTAAAAAACGGGTTGAAAAGCATCCGCAGCAGAAACGGCCATTTGTTCATAGGTTTTCCATCGCAGATCCACAATTTCCTGAGCCAGTGCCATAAGCCTTTCGGCTTCGTCCGGATTGGTCAGGTTCAATACTTTATAGCGCAGTTCATTGTAGGCGTAATCCTTCAGGGATATTTCCGGCCTTGGCGAATCCAGTACAAACGGATTGCGGTTGTTTTTGCGCAATACAGGATTGTAGCGAATCAAAGGCCAATACCCGCTGGCAACGGCCAGGTCTTGCTGATGCATTCCTTTTTGCATGTCGATGCCGTGGGCGATGCAATGGCTATAGGCCAGGATCAGCGAAGGCCCGTCGTACGCTTCGGCTTCCCGCATGGCGAGAAGGGTTTGCTGCGGATTGGCACCCATAGCTACCTGCGCGACATAGACATTGCCATACGAAATGACCTGTAAGGCCAGGTCTTTTTTGCCGACCCGTTTTCCTGCGGCTGCAAATTTTGCGGTGGCTGCGGTTGGGGTAGCTTTTGACATCTGCCCGCCGGTATTGGAATATACCTCGGTATCCAAAACCAGAATGTTGATGTTGCGGCCACTTGCCATGGCGTGATCGAGCCCGCCGGAACCAATGTCGTAAGCCCAGCCATCGCCGCCAATGAGCCAAACGCTGCGGTGTACAAGGTGATCGGCAACCGACAGCAGGTGCCGGGCCGCGCTTGAATCCAGCGGTTCAAGGCGGGATTTTAATTCAATGAGCCGCAGGCGTTGTGCCGCAATTTCAGATTCTGATTTTTGTGGCGATTCGATCAGTTCACGAACGAACTCTGATCCTAAGTCTGGCTCCAATTGCCGGAGCAGATCGTGCGCCATGGCTAAGTGTTTGTCGGCGGTCAGGCGCATGCCCAGGCCAAATTCAGCATTGTCTTCAAAAAGGGAATTGGACCAGGCCGGCCCTTTACCCGCCTGATTGGTCGCCCACGGCGTAGTGGGCAGGTTGCCCCCGAAAATGGAAGAGCATCCTGTGGCGTTGGCTACAATCAACCGGTCTCCGAACAACTGGGTCAACAAGCGGATGTAAGGCGTTTCGCCACAACCGGCGCAGGCACCTGAAAATTCAAACAAAGGTTCCAGAAATTGCGCGCCATGCACGATCGAGAAGTTGACTTTTGACCGGTCATTGACAGGGATCTGTTCGAAGAAGCGGATGTTTTCACGCCCTTGATCCAGCATGGTGGCCTTTTCTCTCAGATTGATTGCTTTTTCGTGCTGGTTGGCAGGATTGGTTACCGGACATGCTTCCACGCAAAGGTTACACCCGGTACAATCTTCGAGGTAAACCTGGAGGGTATACCGCGTTTCAGGAAACCCCCGGGCATTGATACTGGCCGAACCGAAACCTTTGGGTGCGTCTTTGAGGAGGTCTTCGTGATAAAACTTGGCGCGGATGACGCTGTGCGGGCAAACAAAGCTGCAATTGCCGCACTGGATACAAATATCCGGCTCCCAACTGGCGACGAGGTCTGAGATGTTTCTTTTTTCCCACCGGGTTGTTCCGCTGGGATAAGTGCCATCAACCGGCATCGCACTGACGGGGAGTTCGTCGCCGTGCCCGGCCATCATTTTCCCAATCACCTCGCGCACAAACCAGGGTGCAGCATCCGGGACCACCGGCAAAAAATCAGAACTGGAGCTGGCAGTTTGAGGAATGGTCACTTCAAACAGATTTTCCAGGGTTTGATCTACTGCCTGATAATTTTTTTCGATAACGGCTTTCCCTTTTTTGTAATACGTTTTTTCGATGGCTTTTTTGATGTGATGGATGGCTTCTTCGCGGGGCAATACGCCGGAAAGCGCAAAAAAACAAGTTTGCATGATGGTATTGATCCTGCCGGTCATTCCGGTTTCGCGGGCAACCTGGGTAGCATCAATTACATACAGGCGGATTTCTTTTTCCAGAATGGCTTTTTGAACAGACAATGGAAGTTTGTCCCAGACTTCGCTGGCTGAATAAGGGCTGTTCAGCAGGAAAATGGCCCGATGGCTGGCTAAAGGCAACATCTCCACTTTTTCCAAAAAGTTGAACTGGTGGCAGGCAATAAAATCAGCCCGGGTGATCAGGTACGGGGCGCGGATGGGGGCCGGACCAAAACGCAGGTGGGAAACCGTTCGGGCCCCTGATTTTTTGGAATCGTACACAAAATAGCCCTGTGCAAATAAGGGGGTGTTTTCGCCGATGATTTTAATGCTGTTCTTATTGGCACCTACCGTACCGTCAGCTCCCAACCCAAAGAACAAAGCCTGGCGCCAATCTGATTCATCCAATGAAAAATAAGGATCTACATCGAGACTGGTGTACCCAATATCGTCTGTAATGCCAATGGTGAAATGGTTTTTGGGTTGTTTGTTCTTCATCTGATCAAAAACGGCTTTGACCATAGCAGGGGTGAATTCTTTGGAGGAAAGCCCGTATCGTCCGCCGGTAATTTTTGGCAAATGGGACATTTTACCCTGGTTGAAGGCTTCCACAAGTGTCGTGACGATGTCCAGATACAAGGGTTCTCCCGCCGCCCCGGGCTCCTTGGTCCGGTCCAGTACGCTGATGGCCTGAACGGTTACGGGCAAAGCATCCAGGAAATAGTCCATTGAAAAAGGACGGAACAACCGCACCTGAACAACGCCAACTTTTTCGCCGCCAGCCTGGAGGTATTTCACCGTTTCTGCTACTGTTTCACCGCCCGAGCCCATAATGATGATGACGCGGGTGGCGTCAGGGGCACCGAAATAGTCAAAAGGCTGGTAATGCCGACCGGTTAGCTGACTGAATTTTTTCATGACCCCCGACACGATTTCCGGCGTAGCCAGGTAAAAGGGATTCACCGTTTCTCTCCCCTGAAAATAGACATCCGGATTTTGCGCGGTTCCCCGGATGAAAGGCTGATCGGGGTTCAAACCTCTTTTTCGGTGTGCAAAAACAAGTTCATCGCTGATCATGGCCCGAATGACTTCATCCGGAATCAGGAATATTTTATTGACTTCGTGCGAGGTGCGGAAGCCATCAAAAAAATGGATAAACGGGATGCGCGACTCCAGTGTTGATGCCTGAGCAATGAGGGCCATGTCGTGCGCTTCCTGTACACTCGCAGCTGCCAGCATGGCAAAACCAGTGGATCGGGCAGCCATCACATCCTGGTGATCCCCAAAAATGGACAACCCCTGTGCCGCCAAAGACCGTGCTGCCACCTGAATGACGGCCGGGGTCAGTTCCCCGGCGATCTTGTACATATTGGGCAGCATCAGCATCAAGCCCTGGGATGCCGTAAAGGTGGTGGTCAGCGAGCCGGTCTGCAAGGCACCGTGAACAGCGCCTGCTGCGCCAGCCTCGCTTTGCATTTCAATAATTTCCGGGATATTGCCCCAGATGTTTTTTATGCCTTTCGCCGACCACTCATCGGCCAGTTCGGCCATGGTTGAAGAAGGGGTGATGGGGTAGATGGCGCAAACTTCATTGACGCGGTAGGCGATATAAGCAGTGGCTTCGTTGCCATCGAGGGTCGCTACGGATATTTTTTTGTCAGACATGGTAAGTACGCTTTTTAAATAATTTCCGGGGTCATTTCTATGGCGTGGCAGGGGCATTGCTCATAACACACAGCACAGCCTGTGCACAGGTCGTAGTTAAACAGGTAGCGCTGACCAGGCCCCAGTTTGATAACGGCATCCTCCGGGCAGGCACCAAAGCAGCCGTCGCACTCGAAGCAATTGCCGCAGGAAAAACACCTGCCCGCCTCATTCCTTGCTTCTTTTTCGGATAAACCGCCCACGATTTCTGTAAAGTTTTTGACTGCAGCCTCCAGAGCAAGGTGCGGCTGAGCCTGAACAGGGGCTTCGGTCCGGTACCAAACGTGCAGCCTTTCAAAACCCACAATGGGGTTCTTTTCCGGTTTGTGGTAAGTGGCGTTTTGCAAAAATGCATGGATAAACCGGGCGGCCTTTTTACCATGCCCTACGGCTATGGTGACGCTCCTTTCGCCGGGAACGACGTCGCCGCCTGCAAAAATGCCTTCACAACTTGTCATCATATTGGGGCCAACCAGCACGGTACCATCTTCTTTTAAGGCCATACCGGGGGCTTTTTTCAGAAAACCGGTGTCAGTGTCCTGCCCAAGGGCCAAAATCAGCGAATCTGCTTCGAGGGTTTCCAACTCACCTGTAGGAACCGGTTTCCCGTTTTCGATGCGCATGACCTCTACCGTAAAGGATTGCTGGTCAATGTCTTTTATGGTGCGCAACCAGTGTATTTTCACCCCTTCACTCAGTGCTTCATCGGCCTCAAAATCGTGTGCGGGCATGTGTTCGCGATCGCGTCTGTAAACAATCAGAGCTTCTTCGGCACCCAGCCGTTTCGCAATGCGCGCGGCGTCCATTGCCGTATTGCCGCCGCCATAAACAGCAACCCTGCGGCCAATTTTAGGCGCCCGGCCGAGTTCAACATCCCGTATGAAACTTACGGCGTCCAAAATCTGGCTTGCATCGCGGGCCGGGATATCGGTTTTTTTCCCGATGCCGGCACCGATGGCAATAAAAACAGCGTCAAATTTGCCCCGCTCTTTTTCGGCAACGATGTCCTCAACTTTGCGGTTTAAGCGAATGTGGATGCCCATTTTTTCGATGCGGCCAATTTCGGTCATCAGGATGTTGCGCGGCAGGCGGTAGGCCGGAATGCCAAAATGCATCATCCCGCCAGGCAGGGGGCCGGCTTCAAAAATTTCGACTTCGTGCCCCAATCGCCGCAGGTGGTAGGCCGCAGAGAGCCCGCCCGGCCCTGCTCCCACAATCAGAATTCTTTTGCCCGTTGACCGGGAAATGGGCTCAAACTCCCAGCCTTCCGAAATCGCCAGGTCGCCCAGAAACCGCTCAACAGCATGGATGCTGACCGAACTGTCTACAAAATTCCGATTGCAGTTGCTTTCACATGGATGGTAACAAACCCTGCCGTGTATGGCGGGCATGGGGTTTTCTTCGACTAGTTTAAGCCAGGCTTCCCGGAGTTTTCCGGCAGTTACAAGAGATAACCATGCCTGGATGTTTTCCCCGGCAGGGCAGGCGTTGTTGCAGGGGGGCAACATATCGAGGTAAACAGGGCGTTGTTTGCGCAGGGGGCCGGTACCGTCTGCATGGCTTTGCAGGTCTGGCCTGGTTGTTAAATCGTTGAAGTGCTGAGGCATGATCGCATCTTTTTATGATCAGGCAAATTTTCAGCACAAGGTGTGTTGTTTTTTTTCGGATGGGAATGACAAATCTCAATCGGCCTGGGGATATAGATCAGTTTATTTCAGGAAACATGACCCTTTTTTAACCCGCAGATTTGTTAAATGAACATGGGCCATGCTGAACGTTCAACATGGCCCATCTTTCAGCTTTTCAGGAACAATTATTTGAGCAACTTAAAAGAATCCATAAACCGGTCAACAGATTTATTCGGAAACTTTCCTGTTTCTGTAATGGCCTGAATGACATACATTTTATTCTTCACTAAGTAGAACCGCATTTTAATGATGGCCAGTCCGTCTCTGAAATCAATTTTGATTTCTTTACCGGGAAATCCATCGAGCTCAATGTCCACATCTGAAAGTAATTTCCCGCCAACATTATTGGCAGCACCTTCAGCGGAAGCTTTTAAAAAAGCGGGCACATCACTCAGCGTCTCTGAATTAACTAAGGAATCGGGGTATTCGGTGTGCATGAGCATGTAAACAAAATTGTCGTCTTTCCCGCCCTGGGAAGCATCGTGTATGAATAATTTCATCTCCAGTGGGCCGATGTCAGAAGCAATCGCTTTTGTGTCAGCGATGGGTTTTTTCGGAAATTCAATTTGAAACGCTTCTGAGGTGAGCAGGAACCAATCGCCTGGTTTTACAAATCCCAGGGTCAGGAACAACAGGGCAGTCATGCCCAAAAGGCTTGATTTTGTTTTCATCAGGTTGGAAATTAAATGGTTAAAAGTTACTCGGAATTTAATTCGATAACTATAAACGCCATCAATAAATTGAAAATTGTTCAGTTTGTAACCTCGCGCAAAATAAATGCTTTGTTGAATTGAATTTTAAATTTATTTTATGCATATTTTTTTGATAATAAAATTATTATTTGTATTTATCCTTAGCAGGTACATCCCTTTGGCCAGCGAGAGCGGCAATGGTAAAGATGAGTCAGGGTTTTGGAAAGAAGCCACTACTTTTCCATTAAGGTCGTAAAGGTCAATGGTTTCAAAGCGCATATTTGCCCGGATATTGATGATTGAATTGGCAGGATTTGGATAAATGAATACCTGGCCAGGGGGAGTAACCTCCGTATTGTCAACAACAGCTGTGCAAAATCGCCGAAAAAAACTTCCGATCAATTCGCTTGCTTCAATGTCCTGGTTGGTGTTCCCCAGAGGAGACAAAGAGAGGGAGCCTGGCCAGGTGTGTCCTCCGTTTATAATTTTATAAAAAATGACCTCACTGCCATTGCTG
Organism: Saprospiraceae bacterium; assembly: GCA_013361075.1. Classification (GTDB taxonomy): domain Bacteria; phylum Bacteroidota; class Bacteroidia; order Chitinophagales; family Saprospiraceae; genus JABWAJ01. The sequence continues at coordinate 12,676 of JABWAJ010000094.1, forward strand.
CCATTGGTGTATTCATATTTTTCGACAGTGCAATTATCTTCAGGATGGGTATTGGGCAGAAGGGTTGTCATTGGTACGTCGCTGCAATTATTTTCATTGACCCACCATTGAATGGTCGTCTCAACGGGTGGAATGCCGAAAGTTCCGTTAAAATCCACCAGTGGGTCGGAAGTTCCGTGAAAGTGTAAAACAGGCAAACCATTTGCAGAAAAACAGGTATTTAACAGGGGCTGTGCCATATTCCCTGAAACAACGGCAACAGCTGTCGGGGGCTGCGGCAAAGCACAGGCGAGTTTATAGGTTAAAAATCCACCCATAGACATTCCGGTAACAAAAAGGCAATCATTCAAAGAATAGCGGCTGCGGAGTGTATCAATCAGATGAATAATGAAATTAACATCACTTTCGCCATTGATGGCCCAGCTACCTTCAAGAGCATTTGGATAGACCACTATAAAGTTTTCGGCGTCAGCAACCGGATCAAACTGCGAATAGGCTTGCTGTGCAGCGGCATTGGAGTTCAGGCCATGAAGGTTAATGACCAACGGATACTGATTGTCGGGAGTGTAACCGGCAGGCGTGTGCACAATAAAGGTGCGGTAAACACCCATGTCAACAATAGAATCGAGCTGGGCATTGACCTCCAACACGCTGCACAAAAAAACGCTCACCAAATAGAGGCATTTAAAAGCACCTTTTTTCATGGCTGGATAATGATTTTGGTTCATTTCTGACTCAAACTATCCTGAAACGTTTAATCAATCGCCTTTCGGGGGCTGTCAATCAATTTTGTATCATCAATTTCATTAAAATCAAGCTCCATCTGCTTTTCCAGGGAGCAATAATTTACGATCCTGCTTTGCCGGGCTGTTTGCTTTGAGCAGGATCAGTTCAGGAAAATAAGAG
>JABWAJ010000095.1 GCA_013361075.1 Saprospiraceae bacterium
TTCGTGGCAGAATTTCCCCGGCTCAAAACTGATCCAATCGGTTTAAAATCACCGGCTAAGCGATCAGCTGCCATTGCCACCCGTTCTACTTCAAACCGGTTGTGATTGATTTCCGATGCCGTTGCCCACGTCAGCAAAGCATTCTCGCCGATTCTGGCGGCCCTTAGCGGTTCTGAAAAATCTACCCGAAGAGGCGCTAACTGCACATCGCCATAAAAAACTCCACGGCCCCAGGTAGACAGGTACACCCGCCCTTCCTGCTGCAAATCGCCTTCGAGGTTCGTAATCAACCCCAGCGGGTAATTGATGAAGCCCGTAATGTCGGTAAACGTTGCCCCATTGTCCACGCTGTAATAAAGGCCCTCTGTCTGATTCAATACCCCATGTACAAAGAGGGTCGCCTCCGAAGAAGCTTCCGTAGGCATGCCCAGTCCAAAATGGTAAACCGTGTCCATGCCCGATATGGTATCCCAGGTAACGCCGCCATCTACACTGTGCCAGAGCCTGCGTTCGGATCCGGATGTATCCGTTTCCAGCGGGTTCTCGCTGTAAGGGGAAAACCACAGGTCACCTTCGCGATAAGGGTTGGCTTTTAACTGGCCATTACTGGTCGCCGGCAAACACCCCTGGCACGCCTTTATCCACGAAGCGCCGCCATTGGTACTTGACCAGATCTGGCCGGTGAAAGCCGTATCCACGGGCACTGCATAGTAATAAAACCGGCTGCCGTTCACCTTGTCGCTTTCCAAAAACTTACCAATTCTGGCTGTGCTGTTGAGGGTAAACGGAAAGTTCCCGGCCTCAAACTTGATGCTGTCGCAAAGGGTCCAGGTCTGGCCTCCGTCGGTTGTATAGCGCGGATGGTTGATGACGGGCCCTGTGGTACAGCCACCCAGGAAGGTTCGGAATTCAGGTACCCAAACCATATTGAGCGAATCCGTTGCAGAAAGTGCAATATTCCCACCCCAGGGGGCACCTTCGCAAGCGGCTGGCTCGTTCAAAAAACTGTTCCAGGTAAGGCCTGCGTCGTGCGACACCAGGCATTGCTGGTTGGTGGCCGGGCTGCCTGGGTCGCTGCCCACAATGGCAACAGTGGCTGGTCTTTTAAAACAATAAGAAAGACTGAGGCCGTTGCCTTCCCAATCCCGGATGATTTTTTCATCAGGCACGTTGTCGGTATTTGAATACCCGAATCCCAGCATTTCTGCTGCTGTAGTAAAGAAAAAATTACCCGCCTGATTCGGAGGGGCAATCATCTGGTTTACCCGCATTTCTTCGAGGCCATGCATGTATCCTGCAGCCACTATGCTAACGGAGTCGGCAGTATAGTCGTCTATCCGGTACATGGCATGCCCGGTTGCCAGGAGAAGGCTACCGGAATCTAACGGATTGAAGGCAATGCCACCCACCTCCTCATAGGGGTGGCTGAGTCCATAACCCCAGGCTGGTACCTGGATGGCGCTTGGGCTGTAGTCAGACAAACAGGTTTGAAAAACATCGGCTGGTTCATCGGAAATGAGTTTCCAGTCAGGAGCTCCGGCGCTGAAGTTTTCGGTGTAAAAAATCTTGCGCGGTGCCAGTCCCTTGGCTACAGCGGCCACCACATCCGGGTTGTTGGGGTGCACCGCAACGGCATTATAGGGAAAGGTAGCATAAATGGGGCAGTCGGAAACATTCGGGAGCCCCGGCGTTTTATCGGTCCATGTTCCCACGGAGCAACTATCACCGGGTTCATATTGCCAAATGGCACCATCGGGAATATTTTCAGCAGCCTCGTAAGCAACGATCAATTTCCCATTGCTGAATACCGCCCGTACCGGCATGTAATAAGAGGTATCGGGTCCTCCCGAAAGGTAGCAGAACGACTGGCCGCCATCGCTGCTGCGCCAGACACCGCCGTCAATGACTCCAACGTAAATATTTTTGGAAACCAGTTGCTCCTTGATTTCCTCCAACTCTGACGGATCAAAAACAACAAAGCTCAGCCCGCCCTGCACCAGTAAACCACCATTGCCGCCAATTACCGGAAATGTATCTACCCGGGCCCAGGCAGCACCCTCGTCATTGCTGCGCCAAAGGCCATCTTTGCGGGAACCATAATACATCAAATTGGCGTCATTCGGATCTATGGCAAGGCGTTCACCGACGTGCTTCCATTGGGAATTGCCCAGTACATCCAGGGTACTGCCCGGCCAACCGCCCATTTTGGCCCAGCTTCCGCCATTGTTTTCGCTTTTGATCAGGTAAGAAGGCAGGCCGTTTCCGGAAACGGCGAAAATAACCTGAGTGTCCTGCAAGGTGTTGTAATTCAGTGCAAAACTCTCTACATTCGCTATCCCTTTATTTCGCGTTAGGGTAATGCCATCGGTAAGGTTGCCCCAAAGTGCACCATACCATTTAAAAACTCCCCCGACATCTGTGCGTACATAGGTTTCTCCGCTGAAGGGATGAACCAGAAGGCCATCAACAAAGCCCATCCCTTGTGTATTGAAAGGCCGCCATACGGCAGTTGGTTGCGCAGACAGCAGGTGCCCGAATAGGGCAACGCCTGCAACTGTTAGTAGCAGCGCTCTTTTCATAAGCCGATTGTGTTGTAGTTAAGAAGCGTGTAAAATTTCAATCAATAGACATCAGACATTAGCTGTCAGACAAAATCTACTGCTGAAATAAAATATCTTTCTTAACGAACGCCGAACGAATTGTCTTTTGTGACAGGCAAGAAAGTTTTCGGGTTATTTTTGCAGAAGAATAAAAAGCACCAACATGCGCCATCATTTCATTGCTCCTTCCCTGCTCGCGGCGGATTTTACAAAACTCCAAGCAGAAATTGACATCGTCAACGACAGCGAAGCAGACTGGCTCCATTTAGACGTAATGGATGGGCGTTTTGTGCCCAACATTACATTCGGAATGTTCATAGTGGAAGCGATCAGGAAGATGTGTAAAAAACCGCTCGACGTTCACCTGATGATCGTGGAGCCGGATAAATATGTGGAGCGTTTCCGCGATGCCGGGGCTGATGTGATTTCAGTACACCTCGAAGCCTGCGATCATCTGCATCGCGTGGTGCATCAGATTAAAGCAACCGGTGCCAAAGCAGGGGTGGCTCTCAACCCGCATACCCCCGTTCATTTGCTGGAAGACCTCATTGAAGACATTGATCTGGTTTGCCTGATGTCTGTTAACCCTGGCTTTGGCGGGCAAAAATTTATTTACCAGACAATCCCAAAAATCAGAAAACTGAAGGAGTTGATCACCACGCGCAATACTGCTACCCTCATTGAAATTGATGGCGGAGTCGGCCTTCAGAACGCGGAAAGCCTGCTTCAGGCCGGGGCCGATGTGCTGGTGGCGGGCAGCAGCGTTTTTGGTGCCCCTGACCCCAATGCCGCCATCCGGCAAATGAAAGCAATCGGGAAACTGGAAATTTTGGTTTAAATAAAAAATATGGCATCTGTACTCGACTTTGTCGGCAATACGCCTTTGGTAGAAATCCGGCATGTGATCCAAAAACCCGGCGTGACGGTGTACGCCAAATTGGAAGGCCACAACCCTGGCGGAAGTGTCAAGGACCGCGCCGCACTCGGCATGATCCGGGGTGCACTGGAACGCGGCGACATTGAACCGGGTACCCGGCTGGTAGAGGCAACGAGTGGCAATACAGGCATTGCTCTGGCGATGATTGCCCGGCTTTACGGACTGGACATAACGCTGATTATGCCCGATAACTCAACGCTGGAACGGGTACAAACCATGCGCGCCTTTGGGGCGGAAGTAATCCTGACGCCTGCTGAGGCAGGGGGAATTGAACACTCCAGGGAGTTCGCCGACGCACTGGTGGCCAATGGGGGCTATTACATGCTCAACCAGTTTGCCAATCCCGACAACTGGGGCATGCACTACCGAACTACGGGGCCTGAAATCTGGCGCGATACGGCAGGCGGAGTTACCCATTTCGTTTCCTCAATGGGAACTACCGGTACCATTATGGGCGTCTCGCGCTACCTGAAAGAACAAAATCCGAATGTGGAAATTGTAGGCGTACAGCCGGTGGAAGGCGACAATATTCCGGGCATCCGCCGATGGTCGCCTGAGTATCTGCCCAAAATATTTGAACCCATGAGGGTTGATCGCACCATTGAAGTATCCAGCGAAGGATCCACCCGAATGATGCTGCGCTTAGCCAAAGAAGACGCTATTTTCGGGGGCATGAGCAGCGGCGGATCGGTAGCAGCAGCAGCGAAATTGGTGGAAACACTCGATTCCGGAGTCGTCGTTTGCATCATTTGCGACCGGGGCGACCGCTATTTGTCGTCGGGTATTTTTGGATAGGACAGCTCCCCTATATCGTAAGTGCGCTTGCCATGCCGCACCAAAAATTCGCCAACCTTGTGGTAGGTCACACCTGGAGTTTCGCCGGGATTGATGATGTACAATGCGGTGCTGTCCGTCATTTCCTCAACGATTGGGATGATTTTTCCGCGGGTATTGGTCAGGTAAAAAGAAGTCGTCGGCTGCATGTCAATGTCTTTATAGACGTACATGGGGCGGTCGGGAAATAATTTTCCAGCTTCAATTGTCGTACTGCGGCAACGGGTGCCAAAATCGTCGGCGAGCCGGTCGGGTAGCACGAACCAGTTGAACCCGATTCTGAACACCAGCAATACCAGTACCATCAGCAAAAGCCGCCGGGCCGGAAAGCGGAACATTCCGTAGGTCAGTACCACTAGAGCCATTGCTATGGACAAAGTTTTGAGCGCCAGCCAGGGAATCCCCTGTGTGCGTTCGAGGAACAACGGCAAAAAGCTCAGGCCTGTAATCCCGACGCAAAAAGCCAGCAAAAAAATCTGTACCGTTTTGTAGGGCCAGCTGCGTTCTGCTTCTTGCAAAGGGTGGAGGTATAAAAAAATCGAAAACAACAACGGATTCAGCATCAGCAAATAACGTGGATACACCTCCGGAGAAGTCCAGTAAATCAGGATATTGGATAAAAACGCCACCGCATTGAACAGCATCAGCGGGTGCTCGCGCAGGCGGTGCACCAGGTCTTTGCGCAGACAGTACAGGATCATCAGTGACCACGGCAAAAAGTGGTACACCATTTCAAATGGGAATGTAAAAAAGTGCAGCACGGTTTTCCACCAGCCGAACTGCACCACCGTGCGTTTGGACGATTCTGAAAACAAAGTGGTAAACACGTTTTCTAAAGAATTGTATTGGTGGTAAGTCAGGTAATAAGCCCCCAGAATGGCCACAAACAAAGCGCCTCCGACGAAATGCCAGACCGAAAATAAGCGCCGGAACTGCCCTTTCCATACAAACCATACCAGCAAAGTCGTGCCCTGAAAAACAACAGCGGGCAGGCCTTTCATCATGAATCCGGCGGCCGTGAGCAGGTAGGATAACAAAAACAGCCTGCGCCAGTTGCCACGTTCGAATTCATGGAAAATGACCATGAATAAGGTGAAGATAAGCCACGAAAATCCAATGTCAATCAACCCGAGTATGGAATCCCAGAACAAAATCCGGCCGCAGGTGACCAAAAAAAACGCATTGAGCAGGGCCGTACGGGCGTCGAAGTGTTTCCGGAAGAAATAATAAACGGTAGCGGCGTAACCCAGCAGGCAAACCAAAGTAGGCAAACGCGCCGTGAACTCACTAATCTGACCAAAAGCATTGAAAAAAAGCAACAAGAACCAGTTGTAAAGCGGCGGCTTGTTGTAGTAAAATTCGCCGTGCAGGGTGGGTGCAATATAATTACCCGATAATTTCATTTCCAGTGCAACCAATGACCGGATGGCCTCATCGTCAATGAAGGTCATCAGGCCAAGGTTGATGAGCAGGGCCGGAAACAGCAGGATGGCAGCGGCCAGGAAGAGCCACTTTTCAGGTAATTGCTTAAGGAACACGCAGGATTGTTTTTCAAAATGTCCTGCGAAGGTACTAATCCTGTATCTTCTCGCCAAAACTTAGATCGCCTGCATCACCCAGACCAGGCACGATATAGGATTTGGCCGTCAGTTCTTCATCCAGAGCACCCATCCAAATGGAAGCTTTGGGGAAGAGCCGCTGCACGTGTTCTAATCCGTAGGCAGACGCAATGGCCGTGACAAAATGAATGGCTGCTGGTTCGCCATATTCCTGCAACTCTTTGGCTGCTATAGAAATAGAAGCTCCAGTGGCCAGCATTGGATCGGATAGAATGAGCACGCTGCCTGCTAAGTTGGGGCAGGATACGTATTCTAATTTAATCTCGAAAGAGCCATCTTTGTGGTGTTTGCGATAAGCCGATACAAAAGCATTGCCAGCGTCATCAAAATAATTGAGCAGGCCCTGGTGCAGAGGCAATCCTGCTCTTAGGATCGTGCCCAGCACTACTTGCTGGAGAGGCATTTGCACGGTGGTCATCCCCAGCGGAGTTTCCACTTTTACCGTGTGGTATTTCAGCGTTTTGCTGATTTCGTATGCGAGAATTTCGCCCAACCGTTCCAGATTGCGCCGGAAACGCATGCGGTCTTTCTGAATGTGTACATCCCGCAACTCCCCGATGAATCGGTGGCCGATGTTGTTGTGTTCGCTTAGGTTGAAAACCATGCTTGCTTAGTTTGTTCCCCTAAAGCTAACGATAATTTATGGAGGGCAGGGTATTATTGATAATCAATTTTGCCACTAACTTGCAACAAAAACAAAACCTATGCCGTCCACCTATTCCGGCGATCCGATATCCCAAAGCACCGCACTGGTGCAAGTTGTTCGCGCCGATGCGTTTGGCACTTCCCGACAGGAAGATTGCCTTGCAGTAGAAGAGCCGCTGGAAATTTCCATTGCGTACGGACCGGCGTCTATGCGCCAAAGGCGCCGCATTGCGGTTACCATGCGCACGCCTGGCCACGATTTTGACCTGGCAACGGGGTTCCTGTTTACGGAAGGGATCATCGGCCACGCGGGCGACGTCGTTGCCATTCGCTATGCCGGTGCCAGCGGACAGTCGGCTTATGCCAACGAATTGATTGTAGAATTAAAATCGGACATCTCCATAGATATGGATCGGTTGAGCCGTCATTTTTATACTGCGTCAAGCTGTGGTGTCTGCGGAAAAGCTTCGCTCGAATTGGTGCAAACAACGGCCTGCTATGCATTGCGCAGGGAGCACCCCAGCCTGCTGATCAGCCAACTCTTGCAAATGCCTGAAAAACTAAACGCTGAACAATCTGTATTTGCTACCACCGGCGGCCTGCACGCGGCGGCGTTGTTCGACCCGGAAGGGCAACTGCTTGATGCAAAAGAAGACGTAGGCCGCCACAATGCCCTCGACAAACTGATTGGTGCAGCACTCAAAAAAGAAGCCCTGCCACTCAGCAATCACATCGTGATGGTGAGCGGCAGGGCCAGTTTTGAGTTGGTGCAAAAAGCGCTGATGGCCGGAATTCCCGTTTTAGCAGCAGTAGGCGCACCTTCCAGTTTAGCCGTTGATTTGGCAGCAGAGAGCGGCATGACGCTCATTGGCTTTTTGCGCGACGGACGGTGTAATGTATATACAGCACCGGAGCGGTTGAAATAGGGGTTCGGTTAGGTGTCGGATACCTCCTAAGGTGTCCAACACCTAAAACTATCCTAATTCTTCTTACCTTCCTCAATCGGAACAATCTGAACGGGGCTGGTTGGCCGTTTCCCGCCATAAGCACCCTTGATTTTTTCGTTCAGGAAGTTCGTCATTTTGGTGTACAGGTGCAGGCGGGTTTTGCCACCGGCGATTCCGTGGTTGCGGTTTGGATAAAAATAGGTTTCGTATTGCTTGTTGGCGGCAATCAGGGCGTTGGCCATTTCCGCAGCGTTTTGGAAATGGACATTGTCATCGCCCATACCGTGGATCAGCAGGTAATCGCCTTTCAGCCGATCGGCAAAATTAACCGGCGAATTGTCGCGGTACCCCTCCTTATTCTCCGCTTCCGTGCGCATGTAGCGCTCCGTATAAATAGAATCGTACCATTTCCAATTGGTGACCGGCGCTACGGCAATAGCGCCTTTGAACACACCGTCTCCTTTCAGCAGACAGAGGGAAGACATGTACCCGCCATAACTCCAGCCAAAAATGCCGATCCGCCCGGGGTCGGCGTATTTCAGGCTGCCAACGTATTTGGCACCTTCAATCTGGTCCATGGTTTCGTATTTGCCGAGTTGGAGGTAGGTCATTTTTTTGAAAGCTTCTCCTCTGCCGCCTGTGCCGCGGTTATCGATGCAGACGACAAGGTATCCCTGTTGTGCCAGCATCTGAAACCACCAGTAATTTTGGCCCTTCCAGCGGTCGGTTACTTCCTGGCTGCCAGGGCCGCCGTAGAGGTACATGAGCACGGGGTAGCGGATGTTTTCGTCAAAATTGGCCGGTTTGATCATCCAGCCGTTCAGTTCTACCTGCTCGGACGTGGTGAATTTGAAAAAGTCAACAGAAGAAACTCCGAAGTCTTTTTGAACCTGCTGTAACCGCGCGTTGGTTTCGATTCCGCGCACTTCTTTGCCGTTGCGGTCATAAACGGCATAGGTAGCCGGTATGTTGGCCGTGCTGTGGGTAAGGACGTAGTAATCAAACGTGCTGCTGAACTGAGCATCGTTCCAGCCAGCTTTGTCAGCCAGCTTTTGTTTGCGTTTGCCGTTCAGGCTGACAGAATAAATCTGGCGTTCAAGTGGTGATTTTTCTGCAGCCTGGTAAAACAGCAATTCGTTTTTTTCATCTATCCCATAAAAATTGGTTACTTCCCAGGCACCCTGTGTCAATTGGCGCACGAGTTTTCCATTCATGTCGTAAAGGTAGAGGTGGTTCCAGCCGTCCATTTCGCTGGTCCAGATGAAGTGCTTGCCGTCTTTCAGGAAAGTCAGGTTGTCGTGGATGTCGAGGTAGGTTTTGGAGGTTTCCTGCAGCAACAGGGTGGTTTTGCCATTGCGGGCGTCTGTCATCAGGAGTTCGAGATCACTTTGGTGACGGTTCATCCTGAAAATACAGAGTTTATCTGAGTTTTGCGTCCATTTGATGCGGGGAATGTAGTAGTCTGCATTGGTTGAAACCGCTGCCTCAACACTGATGCCCTGCTCCAGATCGTAAATTTGAATGCCTACCGTGGCGTTAGGGTCGCCGACTTTCGGATATTTAAACGTCACATATTCCGGATGAAGCCCCCCGCGAAAATTAGTGAGGGTAAATTCCGGTACTTTGCGTTCGTCGAAACGGTAGTAAGCAATGCGTTTTCCGTCGGGCGACCATTGAAATCCCTGGTCAAATGAGAATTCCTCTTCGTAGACCCAGTCTGTAGCGCCGTTGATGATTTCATTCATTTTTCCGTCGTTGGTCACTGGTAGGATCAACCCTGAAACCAGGTCCCTGAAATAAAGGTTGTTTTCAAATACAAAAGCTACTTTATCTCCACTTGCATTCAGCAGGGCATTGCGGTGTTTGCCTCTTTCGTACACCGGAGTAACCGTACCCGATTTGCGGTCAAACACAAAAAAGTACCCCAGAGTAGAGTGCCGGTAAACCGATTCTGACTCGGTTTGAATCAGCATTTTTGATTCGTCGGCGCTGAAACTATAGCTATCCACATTGCCTTTGAAACCTTTTACTGAAGCCGGGTCGAATATGGTTTTGACCAAATTACCGGTAGTGAGATCGTATTGCTGGATCTTATTTGACTCCAGCCGCGTATAGTGTTTTCCGTCGTTCAGAAAATTAAATCCGGGCACCGATTTAGGTATAAACAGGTAATCCTGCCAGATTTGCTCCAGCGTGATTTTTTGTTGTGCCTGAGCGATTGTGCCGGTAATCAGAAGTATAAAATACAAAAAACTGCGCTTCATAGCAGAAAAATTAGGTTAGGAATGGATTGATCAGGCTAAGGTAGGAAATTTGATAAATAGACAATTGTATACTTTGATATTAAACAAAAAATGGTATTTTTATGAAATTTTAAACAAAAAGTGAACCATGAAAAAGAAGCCCCGGAACGAAGGCAACCTTTATGACAAAATTTTCAAAGAAAACGCTGAAAGTATTTTTATACCCTTGGTAGAGGAGTGTCTCAGTATTAAGATAAAGAAATTCAGACATTTGAAAGAGAAAATGCAAACTACCCTGGAGCGGGAAATGGATTTTCTTTATGAAGTTCTGACCGAAGAAGACAAAAAAATCATCCTGCATTTGGAGTTTCAATCTGGGAATGATCCAGAGATGCTGTATAGGATTGCCGAATATCATGGAATGGTTCTTCGAAGGTATCGTTTGCCAATTTATCACGTTGTGATCTTTTTGGGAACAGAACAGCCTACCATGCGGACAGCATTGAAGGAAGAAGAAGTCTTTTCGAGCTTTAACCTGATTAATGTTCATAATTTGGATGCCAGCCGACTTTTGAATTCTCAGGTTCCGGAAGTGCTTGTTTTAGCAGTATTGGCCAATTTTCCTGCTGAACAGAGTGAAGCTGTATTGCGTTTATTGGTTAGAAATTTGAAGGCAGCATGCAAAGGCCAAGGAAAACTTTCAAAATATTTGAATCAGTTGATTATTTTGTCAAGATTACGTAAATTGAGCGAGTTAACAATCAAAATCACTACAGAGATGCCAATCAATTATGATGTAGAAACGGACTTCCTCTACCTGCAAGGGATTGAGAAAGGGATTGAGAAAGGAATTGAGAAAGAGCGCGAAAAAACTCAATTAGAAAAAATTGAGACGGCAAAAAAAATGCTTTTAGCTGGCTTGACCGAAGCTCAAGTTGCTGAGTTTTTGGAACTATCAGTCAGTTTAATAAAAGCCATTAATAAGAACCTCGACCCGCAGCACTAAGCTTTCCGGGATTTTGCTCAGGTGTCAATTCCCGTTTCCTAAATCTCAAATAGTGTATTTCTCCTCCCGTTCTTTATCCACGTGCTTAAATTTGGCCAAATCCTGGTAACGATCTCTCTTTTCCCGGCATAAAACAGCAGACCAGGAAAAACACCGGGTGGCATCCCTTGACCAACAGGTAAAAACTCCTTATATTTAGCCTTTGATTATCAACTTCTTACCCTCCCACCGCTCTCTTTCCCGGTTACGGCGCTTTTTAATCATTAAAGTCATTCTTATAAAACTTTCAACGTATGAAAACATTGACGCATGTTGCGTACACCGCAACGACGGTCTTCTGCCTTTTGCTTCTGGCAATTGACGGGAATGCCCAATCCGCGAGCGGCCAAAATCCACTGATGTTGCTGAACAGGAACAACAGCGGCCTGCCGAATGGTACAACCGCTCCTGTTGTACCCGGCGACACCCTTGGCGACATCCGGTTTCAGGGTCTGATCAGCGGACTCGGTTACAGGCCGGGAGCGACCATCCAATCTTATGTTTCCGGGCCGGTAGGGCCAGATTATGTTACCTCTTCAATGCTTTTCCGGACGGGAACACCAAGGCCGGTCATGCGCATGACGATTCGCGAAAATGGCTTTGTTGGGGTCAACACGTTCACGCCCCAGCAACTGCTCACCGTTTCGCATGCAACCCGCCCTGTTATCCGGTTCGATAGGGCCAATGGCGGCGAACTCGATTATGAAGTCTACGCAGGCAACAGTGGCACCTTATTCTTCCGTGGCGGGGGTGATGGTACAGAAGGTGCACTTACTGATTTTATGGTATTAACATCTGTCGGGCACCTTGGTGTAGGAACCACTACACCATCCCAGTTAGTTACCCTTTCAGCGCCAAACGCACCTGTTTTTCGCCTGGAGCGCGCTAATGCCGGAGCTACAGATTACGAAATTTTAAACGGCGACAACGGTACCCTGTTTTTCCGCGGGGGCAATGATGCAACCGGAGGTGGCTTGCCCAACCGCATGGTGCTGACTGCCGGTGGCAACCTGGGTTTGGGGACGATTACCCCCGACCGGCTACTGACCATTTCTGCAACAACAGAACCAATTTTCCGGTTTGACCGCTCTACTGCAGGTGGTCAGGATGTGGAACTGGCTGCATCCACCGATGGCAACCTGTTTTTCCGTGGCGGAGCCGATGGTACCACACTGAACGACCTGATGGTGCTCAAAAGCAATGGTAAACTGGCCATTGGCACCCTGCTGACGCCCAACAGCCTTGGTGGCACGGACCTCAGTGCGTATACCTTGTATGCCAAAGGAGGCATTCTTAGTGAAGAAGTGCGCGTCCGTACCGGCTGGGCCGACTACGTTTTTGCACCGGGATACCGCCTGCGTTCGCTGGAAGAAGTGGAAAGACACATCGACCGGTACGGACATTTACCGGAAACCCCGAGTGCAGCACAAGTAGCCGATCAGGGGCTGGAATTAGGAGACAATGCCGTCAACCAACAAGTCAAAATAGAGGAACTGTTTTTATACCTGATCGAACTGAACAAGCAGGTCAAAGCCCTGCAAACTGAAAATGCGACACTGCGTGCCAGGGTGGAAGCACTGGAAAACAAGTAATCACCTTTTAAAACGCATGTGTTATGAAAACATGGATTCAACATCGCAGCCTGCAGGTGGCCATTTTGCTTCTCCTGCCGGCAGCATTGGTTTTTATTCGGCCGGGAGGTGGCACTGATCATGGTGCCCCGTTCAAAAAAATGCCGAAACTACAACGCGTTCAGGGGCGGTTTGCTCAGGAGTTTTTAATGACACACGATCCGCGAACCAATACCGTACCCAGAGAACGCCTGATGTACGCACTTGAGGTGGCTGAAGCCAAACGCGCCCAGCGTGCCGGCGATGCGCTTCCTATCTATTGGGAAGAACGTGGCCCAAACAACGTTGGGGGGCGCACGCGCGGCCTCATTATAGATGCCAATGATCCAAGTGCCCGCACGGTGTGGGCAGGCGGCGTGGCAGGCGGCTTGTGGCGTACGAATGATATTGATGCAACGCCCGTCAGTTGGACCAACATCAACGATTTTTTTGATAACCTGGCCATCTCCACCATTGCTCAAGACCCTTCCAATCCGAATTTCATGTATTTCGGTACGGGCGAAAACGGGTTTGGCAACGCGGATGCTGTTCGGGGACTGGGCATCTGGCGCTCAATTGATGGAGGTGCCAACTGGGCCCAATTGCCCTCTACCCTGGGATTCACCATTGTCAACAAAATTGTGATTGACAACGCTGGTGTGTTGTATGCAGGAACGAATACGGGTATCCGAAGATCCATGGATAATGGCATTACCTGGCCTGCTTTTCCGGGGGCTCCCGTTGGCAACATTCAGGACCTGGAGATCGCGGCTAACGGAGACTTGTATGCTGCCGGCAATGGCAATGGGGTATTTCGTTTTCAGGGTGGAATGTGGACAACCGTAGGGGGCGGGTTACCAACTACAGGGTTTGGACGGGTAGAAATTGCCTGCGCACCGGGCAATGCCAACGTTCTTTACGCAGCTTTTGAAGACGTCACCCAAACCGACAATACCAATCCATGCCTGACCATCATGCAAACGACCAATGGCGGAACAAACTGGACTCCCTGCACAGTGCCCGGCCTTGGCGTATTTTGTTGGTACGCGTTCATCATGGCAGTGGATCCAAATGAC